>JAUNGJ010000031.1 GCA_030524585.1 Eubacteriales bacterium
AAAAAACCGCCAGCCATAAAGACCAGCGGTTTTCTTTATTGTGTCATTTAAATGAGATGATAATCCTTTTATAACAATCGATTACCCTCTGCTTCGTTTCTTTTCCCGTGCCGTACATCCAACAGCTGCCATTGCTGCTGCACAAAGAATGATGTACAATGCAGCATTGGAATCGTCTCCTGTCTTTGGAGTATTCTTCTTGCTGCCGGAGGATACCGCATTGTCCTTCTTATCCGTATTACCAGTATTGCCGGTATTTCCAATCACCTTCTTATCTCCGCACCGAACACAGATTCCGTCGTTTCCGTAGCTATGGCCAAGCGCCTCCACTACTTCACTGTCTGCCAATACAGCTCCGCAATCTACACAGATTAGTTTTCCTGTGAGTCCGCTTTCGGTACAGGTTGCCTCTACTGCTCCCTCTCTCTGCGTATTCGCATGCTCGCAGGATGCTGCCAGAGTAATTCTTCCCTTTGTCTCACCATACTGCTCACTTGTCACAACACCGTTCAGTTCGGTAGTAATATAATCCATCAGAGCCTCATCCAACGGAATGCCTGTGTCAAACTGGCTGGTTGCAGATGCAAATGCATAATAGGTGTCGCCGCCTGCTGCGCAGAAATTATTGGTTACTACTGCATATGTAGCGGCCGGATCAAATGCCATTCCATTCACGCTCTTAATTGTAACACGGTTAATGGATGCAGGTCCGTAGTATGTAGATGCCGGATAGGTCTCCGGATTGGCATCATAAGCCTTGCTCGTATCAATGTTAATTTCCATACCCGCAACCTGAGGGAAGCCTCCAATCGCATACGGTGTGCAGTAAGTAGATGCTTCCAGCGCTTCAAGAAGATCTTCTCCAGTTACATATACGACAGCAATCGTATTACCGAACGGAAGTACTGTATTGACATCCTTTTTGGTAATATCTCCTACGTGAATCCATGCACGGATTCCACCGCCGTTTGTCACTGCAACAATATTCTCTGTCGGAACATCAAGATACTCTGCATCCTGAGAAACACTCCACAGCATTGCATCTGTAATCAGATCGCCAAGATTGGTCTCACTGTCTCTATTGCCCTGCGGCGATTTGTCTCCGTTCAATTCTGTCTCTGCTTTAGCAAAAACCTTTCCATATTCTGCATCCACACGGGCAATAATCTTCTGTGCAGCTTCGGCAACCGCTGCGTCAGAAACTGTCTCCTCACCCACTGGAATCAGATAATTATTCTCAATACTCTTTGTTGCCTGATCAATCACGATCACACCAACATTCGCAAATGCCGTACCTGTAGACTGAATCTTTTCACCGTTCTCTCCCGCTGTCATGACAGTATGGGAATGACCGTCTATCACGAAATCGATTCCTGTCGTATTCGCGGTCAGATCATAAGAACGGTTTGGAGCGGACTCTGGATCTACACCCAGATGTGCCAGACAGATTATAATATCTGCTCCCTCTCCTTTTAATGCGTCAACCTGATTCTGTGCCGCTGCAAACATTTTCTTTTCTGCAAGGAAAGTAAGTCCCTGAATCAGCGCCGGATTAGCCTTTGTCTGTGCCTCCGGTGTCTCCAAACCGAAGAATCCGATTTTAACTCCATTACTTTCGATAATGGTATGACTGTCGTAAATCGTATTCCCATTGCTGTCCAAAACATCTGCACACAGTACCTTAAATTCTGCACTGCTCATATTCTGCACAAGCTGAGCATAACCATAGTCAAACTCATGATTGCCGAGAGTAACCACATCGTAACCAGCTGCATTCATCATATCAACCGCGTCTTTTCCCTTGGTTGTACTGACATATGGACTTCCCTGTGAGTAATCGCCTGCGTCAGCCAAAATCACATCCGCACCTTTTTCCTCAAAATCCTTTTTCAATCCGGCAATCTTAGCATATCCGGCGATACTGCCATGCACATCGTTGGAATGCAGGATCACGGTTTTTCCTTCAAACTCCTTTGCAGCAAGAGCTGTCTCGCCGCCAGTTTCCAATTGGTCAGAGGGTTCCTCCGCCAGATCCTCATAGCTGCCGTCTTCCGTCTCATAAGTCTGTGCCTCTGCATCCTCCACTTCGATTTCAGCTGCAGACACCGCCATAACCTGGCCGCACAGCATACCGATCACTACAATCAGCGGGAGCAGTCTTTTTAGAAAAAATCCTTTTTTCCGTCTGTCTTTTTCCATAATACAATGGTCTCCTTTCCGCACTTGCACATCGGGCATATTACAGACACTTACCCGATTCCATGCACTAATAAAAATAGTATAACATATATGAAGAAAAAATAATAGTTTTTTCATATCTAATACAGATTTCTGTATATCCTTCGATCCTTTACCGCAAGCACAGCCGCCAACAGTACAAACCCACCGCCAATCATTAAAACTGCCATCCAGGCGGCCGCCGATGCTCCGACCTTGTAGACGAAGCCGATTAACAGCTGGTATCCACTGGTAATACCGGTCCGAACAACTTCAGTTAGTCCGCTAATTCTTCCCCTGTGGCTGGCAGGCATCCGCTTGGTCAGATATGGGCTCTCTGCAAGCATATTAAAAATTTCACCCCAGGTCAGGATAATCATTGCCATATAGTAAAATGGAATCTGCCCCGAAAACAGCAGAAATATTGCAAATCCCACCAGCAGCAGCGCCTGTCCAAGAATCGTCTTTACCGGCTCCGAAAGCCTCGGGAACATTTTCGTAATCAATGGCGTAAATACAACAACCACCACACAGTTGACACTGGTAATCGAGCCGAAAATTACTGCGCCGCTGTCGCCGTGTAATCTTGCCAGATCCAGCGGCATCAGGTAGTTATACATCTGATAGGTCGCATAATAACCACTGATGGCAAGAATATAAAGAATAATTAATTTGTTTTCCTTTAATACCATCCAAAGGCTCTCTCCCCTGCGTTCAGTCTGATACACTGCTTTCTTACTGACGTCTTTCTCCGGAGTAACATCCTTCACAAGCGTATAAATCAGTACAGCAGAGCTTCCGATTGCCAACCCGCTGATTAAAAACGCCAGCCATAGATAATTTCGGAACAGGAAGCCCGCAATCGTTGGAGACATCACAAATCCCAGATTTCCGCAAAGATACTGAAGGGAATACGCCCGCTCACGGTCATCCGTTGCAGTAATATCTGCTATCAGTGCATTATAAGAGGGATTCTCCATATTCTGACATGTAGCGGCAGTAAACATCAGCACAATCGATACTGCAGACAGGGGAATGGCTGCACAGATCACATAACATATTACAGATACCATGTCCAAATATACGATATTCATTTTTTTATTGAAACAATCCGCCATTCTTCCGCCAATCATATTAGCCGGAAGAGACAGAATTCCAACTGCCGCCATAACCCATGCCACATGCTCCGCACTCATCCCCATCTTCTGACTCAGAATCAGCGTCAGCATCGGCCAGATCATGGCGCCCATGGCAGTGACCAGCCGCCCAAAACAAAGTATATAATTTTCTCTCCGCAATCCTTTGTATAGCGATAATATATTCATATCCTTCATCCCATATATCTGTACTGTTCTTCCTCATATGATATATCATCAACACTTCGTCTGTCTCGCCTTTTTTCATAAAATATAACAAAACCAAGCCATCACTTCATACCTGTGTATAGTTTCAGCAGTAAATTTTCTTGAATTTTCCCCTTATATGTCCATTTTTATGTGTCAATTTAATATTGCAATCTATTTTTACAGTTAATTTTGCCTTTTATATTGCTTTTGTCATTCAGAAAAACTATAATAGAAATACTCATAATATCAGAAAATTTTTAAAGAAAAGGAAGGTGATGAAATGAAAAATTTTACCAGGAAACAACCAAACAACCTGTTTCATATTGTTCTGGCAGTACTTTTAATCTGCAGCATGGTATTTAGCTATGTACCGACCGCATTCGCATCAGAGACTGCCCCTGCCCCAACGGCGAATACTGAAGGAGACGCCACGTATTACAAGGTTACCTATTCTGATCCGTCCGGCAGATTCGAGTCCCAGGAATATACTGTCAAAGAAGGAGATCCGGTTCCGGCCTTTCAGGGTTCTCTTGTGTACGGCGGTTATCTATTAACTACCTGGAACAGCAAATACAAAGCCAGCGAACCCATCAAAGAAACGGTTACACAAAACCGTACCTTTAATGCCCGTTGGGTCAGCGTACCTGCTGCCCTGGATGCAGCTACTGCAGTGAAGAAAGGCCAGCTAAGAGGAACCGATGAATTTCGTCCAAATGGCGGATTTGATCCAAGAACCGTTCCACTGACTGACGGTACCTTCACCGTCAACGATACAGTCTGGGATGCCGCTGCACTGAAGTATACCGCAACCGTTACCATCACCGATGTTAAGCCTTATGAAGAATACATGACCGGGCTGGGATACACATACATCTTCAACCGCGCAAAAACTCCGGAAGGAAATCTTGTGATCCACTTCGCAAACAAACTGACCTGGAGCGGAAGCAGCAATTACAGTAACCTGACCGGAAAGTTCGGCGGCTGGCTGCTGGACAGCGCGTATTATCCCGGTTCCTCCCGTTCTCAGCTCATCTTCAACCGGCAGTACAGCGTAACCTTTAAAGATGGTGCAGACGGAAATGTCTTTGCAGACAGAACCATAGATATCATAGAAACAGCAAAAGACTATGCTCCTATTTCCGTTTTCGGAACAGATCCTGTCAGAACAGGATATACATTTGCCGGCTGGGACGCTAAAAGCGGCACACTGAGCGCAGACGGTCAGGCTGTTACAGGCAATGCTGTTCTGACAGCCCAGTGGAATAAGATGCCCGACATCACCATAACCTTTCATTCTAACGGCGGAGATCCCATAGAGCCAAAGACGCTCACATACGGCGCCGCTTATGGCAAACTGCCAGACGCAGGCTACGTGAATGGTCTTCAGAATCTGGGATGGTATGATGCCGAAACGAATGTCAGTGTTACGGAAAATACCCTTGCCACAAAAGATTCTACTTTAATTCAGAAGCGAGAAATAAAGATACCTTCTGTAAAGATTGAGCGCGACCGCAATCCATATAACTATACCGGCGAACCGGTTACTCTTACCGCAAAAGTCACAGAGTTTGCAGCGCTTAGATACAGCTATCAGTGGTACAAAGACGGCGAAGAGATCCCAGGCGCAACAGAAAGCGTTCTGAAGCTAAATGGCGAAGTTTCTGATACCGGAACCTATTCTGTTAAGGTTACTGCAGCACTGGCAGACGGTTCCGCAATCGTAACCACCAATGAAGCTGCTGTTGGAGAAGCTGCCGATAAGAAATTAACCATCCGCCGCACCAATAATCAGCTTCTCTATGATGCAAACGGCGGCGATGGCGGACCAAGCAACAATTTCGACTATATAAGCGATGGCAAATATGTTGCCAAAGTTCAATCCACGGTCCCCAGCCGTGATGGTTATCTCTTCTCTGGCTGGAATACAAATGCCGATGGCACCGGAGACAGCTATAAAGGCGGAGATTTATACGAATTTATCGACACTTCCGGCAATGGCGGACTAAGAGCTACCCTTTATGCACAGTGGACGAAAAAAGTGTCTGCATTATCAGTAAACAAGAATACTCACACTTTTGACAGCCAGCATATCGGCTACACTCAAGCGCCAGGGGCCTATACCTTTACCATTTTAAGCACAGGAAATCAGCCGGTCACCAGCCTCGCAGCTGTTCTTGGCGGCAAAAATGCAGACAGCTTCACGCTAAACACTGACAATATGATTCCCAGTCTCGATGCTGCCGGAGGGGAAGCTGCCACCACCACATTTACCGTACAGCCAAAAGCCGGCCTTGCCCCAAATACATATACAGCAGTAATCACTGTGACCGCCGACGGCGGAATAACCGAAACAATTCAGCTGTCCTTTACCGTCACCGACCATAATTTCAAATGGATAACCGACAAAAAGGCTACTGAAAAGAAGGCAGGCTCAAAGCATGAAGAATGTACCATATGCGGTTATAAAAAAGATGCAGTAGCTATTCCTGCCACGGCAAAGTCTTCCAAAACCTCTAAGAATAAAACTGTAAGTGCAAAAACCGGGGATAACAGCCCTATCATTTTCTGGATTTCTTTGATACTGATTGCAGGAGCCGGATTATATGCCGCTCTTCACTACAGAAAGAGCAAAAACAGCAGATAACTTCCGATACCAGCAAAAAAGAACTAACAGTTAGAAGTCCCCGCGTCAGACGCGGGGACTTCTAACTGTTTATATTACGTTCATTCTTCTGGCACATATATTTTTTTCAAATATCCGTCAATTTCATTTCCAAGTCCGTACACCACATTACTGATGACATACTGTCCTCCATTGACAAACACTTCGATCAGGTTGTGCGACACAAAGATATCCAGCTCATATTTGCCGGACAGCTTTGGCGTACTGCTGACCAGGCGGTGACCTTCTATTCCCTCAAACACCCGGCCCCGGTCGGCTATGACGCAATCCTCTTTTACCCGCAGACAGTAGTCGCCAATATTCAATACTGCTCCGTCTGCAAGGACTGTCTGCAGACGGCAGGGCAGCTTCGGAAGCCGGTCTGATACTTCCGCTTCTTTTGAAAAATAATGCTCCGCATTCGGATGTACCCGGAAATAGATGTGTCCCTCCGAAACATCCACAACCCTTGGCTGGCACATCATGCCATTCCACGGTCTGCGTCCCGGTTCTTCCACCATCTTTGGCATTCGCATCCAGGCAATCATCACACGCCGCCCTTCGGCATCTACATTGGTCTGGGGCGCATAAAGATCCAGACCATAATCTACAAGCTGGCTGCAGTCCGGGAAAGCAAGCAGGCAGTCCTTCTCATCATAATCCACAACTGCGCATATCGCGTGGTTCTCATATCCAACGGACTCCTTACCGATAAACATCGGAGACCCTATAAATACATCGCTGTCCTTTATACGGAAAAGATCCGGGCATTCCAGAATCCTTCCAAACTGCTCACTGCAAAGCTGATTTCTATATTCCCAGTTCACCCCATCACTGCTCTGATAGAACAGCACCCTTCCGATTTCATTCCGCCAGGTGCTTCCAAGAACCATATTATATACTCCCTGGCTCTTCCATACTTTCGGATCTCTTGTATGTACTGCATCTGCAATCCTTTCATCGCGGCTTACCGGAAGAATCAGCCTCTTATCTTCCCAGTTATCAAAATGAAATCCATCCTCTGATACCATCAATGCCTGACTTGTCTCATATCTGTCATTCGGCGCCTTATGTATATTCTCCGCATCCTCATCAAGATATCTGACTGCCGAATAATATAGATACAGTTTACCATCTTTCTCAATGGCGCTTCCTGAAAAAACACCATTCCGGTCATAAGCCTTACTTGGAAATACTGCAATATCCAGATGCTCCCAGTGAATCAAATCACTGCTTACGGCGTGTCCCCAATGCATGGTTCCCCATACCGGAGCATACGGAAAATGCTGATAGAATAGATGATATTTCCCTTGATAATAGATAAATCCATTGGGGTCATTCATCCAATTCCCCGGCGCTCTCAAATGCAATACATCTTTTATCATTACTCAAAATCCTCTTTCTAAAGTTTTGCTCCATTATTATATACCCTTCCGGTAATTCCGTAAAGCAGCGCCTGCTGCCACGGCAAAAAGGGAGGGGATATCCCCTCCCTGCAAATGACTCTATTTTACCGCTCCGGCAACCACGCCTCCGATAATCTGTTTCTGCAGCACGATGTACAGAATCAGAATTGGTATGACGCATAGCAAAAGGCCTGCCATAATCGTTCCGTAATCTGCCGAGTACGTACCATAAAAACTATATGTGGATAACGGCAGCGTCAGCAGCTTTTTATCCGTCAGCACCAGTGACGGAAGCAGGAAGTCATTCCAGAACGCCAGAGAATTCAAAATTACCATGGTTGAGATAATCGGCTTAAGAAGAGGCAGTACAATCTTAAAAAAGGTCTGGGAATGCGTACAGCCGTCAATATAAGCCGCTTCCTCCAGGGCCATCGGCACATTTCCCTTAATAAATCCATGGAACATAAATACCGACATCGCCATCGAGAATCCCGTATGCATAAATATCAATGTAATTCTATGATTTAAAACATTCAGTGTACCTCCGTAAATACTTACCAGCGGAATCATGATTGCCTGAAAGGGAATAATCATGGATGCCACCATCAGGGCAAATGTAATCTTGGAAATGGTATTGTTATGACGCACAATATAATATGCCAGCATGGCTGCAAGCAGAGTTACAAGCACCGTTGCAGACACAGTCACAATCAGAGAATTTTTGAATGCATTCAGAAAATCCATCTGAGTAAAGGCTTTTACAAAGTTATCAAAAGATAGTCCCTTAATCGTAAACAGCCAGGAGAACGGGCTTTTGATAATATCTCTCTTTTGTTTCAGAGAATTGATCAATACCATAAGGAAAGGAAACATGTATGCAATAAATATGATAATCAGCCCTGCCATCGCAAGTGCATTTGCCACTTTTCTTTTTGTTCCGCCAATTGTTGTCTGCTTCATTATGCTTCCACCTCCTGTTTCTTTGTAAAGTACACCTGAAGACCACTGATACATGCGACAATGATGAACAGAATCAGCGCCTCAGACTGTCCCACGCCAAACTGTCTTGATGTAAATGCTTTTTCATACACATGCATCGCCGCCATTTCTGTCGTTCCATACGGCGCGCCCGCTGTCAGGGACAGGTTCACATCGTATACCATAAACGCCCGGGATAACGTCAGGAACAGACAAATGGTTACGGATGACATCATTAACGGCATGATAATATTTTTTAACATTACAAAACCAGATGCACCGTCAATGCTTGCGGCCTCCATGACATCTTCGCTAAGTCCCATAAAGCCTGCCACATAGATCAAAATCATATATCCGGATAACTGCCATACCGATACGACAACCAGCGCAATAAATGCATTGGTTGGATCGGACAGCCACGAGACTTCAAACAGCTTCCAGCCAGTGCTCTCTCCAATGCTTACAAATACCCTGGAGAACACAAACTGCCAGATATATCCCAGTACAATACCTCCGATCAGGTTCGGTGTAAAGAAGCCTGCACGGAAGAAATTCTGTCCCTTGATTCCTCTTGTCAGTAAATATGCGATTGCAAATGCAATGACATTGACAAGAACAACAACCACAATGACATATTTGAATGTCAAAAGCAGCGACGTCCAGAACTGAGTATCCTTTACGACTCCCGCAAAGTTCTTAAATCCGATAAATTTTTTAACCTTCGAAACACCATTCCAATCCGTCAGTGTCAGGTAAACACCATAGACAAACGGCACGATCACAACTGCAAAGAAACAAAACATTCCCGGCAGTGCAAACATTCCAAAATCCTTCGCACCATTTTTTGATTTCATAATCTGCTCCTCCTTCTATTCCTGCTCATCCCAGTAATCCTGAATGGACGCTATCAGTTCCTCCCTGTCACTTCTGCCTGCAAGATATTTCTGCATTGCAGCTCCCAAAACAGACCAGTGGTCATTCGGCACGATAGCGGAGGCATTAAATGCTTTTCCTTCATGAACCTTTTCATAAATATCACGGCTCAGCGGATCCACAGGTTCATATGGATTATTCGTAAACGGCGGAATCACATTACAGGTGTATACCAGCATCTGCTGTCCAATCTCGCTGTACACAATCCAGCTCAAAAATTCTTTTGCCGCCGCCTGCTCTTTCTCGGACGCCATCTGTCCATCCAGCATCACCTGCTTGGACGGGGAACCCTGAATCTGCTGGTTCGCGAAATCATCAGCGTCATTATTCAGGAAATACGGGAGGAAGCCATATTCATCCTCATTCTCTGCGCCGGCCTCGGAGAGGTTTGGCCATGCCCAGTTGCCATTAAACCAGAAGGCGGTCTTGCCGTCGGCAAGATCAATTGCCATCTCATCATAATCCGCTCCCAGCGGGTCCCCCTTTGCCACATTGTACTTCTTCAGTACATCAAACATATCCAGAAAATCCGACATTCTGTCATAAGAAGCCAAATCTAATTTGCCGTCCTTTATCTCCTCGATTACTTCCTGAGCGCCTTCGGAAGTACCGTCATACGTCTCATAAATATACTGCAAATGGTGAGCTCCCAGAGACCAGTCTTCCTTCGCCAGGGAAATCGGTTTCTCAACCCCCGCATCCACCAGCCGGTCCAGTAACTCCACAAATGCATCCAGCGTGGTAATTGTCTCCGGCTCAAACTCTTCTCCAAGGGCTTCGTCAATGACTGCCTTGTTGTAAATAATTCCGCGTCCCTCGATACAAAGCGGAAAACTGTATACCTTTCCATTTACCTCTGTCAGGTATTCCGTTGCTTCCTTTGTCCACTCCTCATTCGTTAAATCCGCCGCTTTCTCCTCTGCCAGCGCAATGACATCTGTCGTATCCAGAATGGACATGGTAGGCGGATTGCCTGAATTGTAGAGGCTGACTACCTTTGTATACGGAGAGTCGCCGTCCGTAACCGGCATAACCTCCACATGAACGCCGGATTTTTCCTCGAACACTGCTCCCATTTCTTCAAGCGCTACCTGAATCTCCGCTTTAGAGTTCAACAGTGTAATACTGGTTCCCTTTAAGGAAGAATCATATTCAAACGTATCTGCCGAGGTATCAATCGGTATCGTTTCCTCTTCCTCATTCGGGTCATCCGGATCGCTTGCGAATCCGAACCTGCAGCCGGTCAGCATCGTTGTCATTAACGCTGCGGCAAGTCCCATCGCGATTACCTTTTTCACTTCTTTCTTCATTTTCCGTCCCCCTTCTTATAACCGGTTAAGTAACCGGTTACTTTATGGTTTAATCTTACCACCGCAAAACGATATCGTCAATTACAAGAAATAACTTTGTGAATAGTGTCTAATCCGTCGAAACGAATTTGTACACATTTTACAAAACCGGTTACTTAACCGATTCCCATTGTCTTACTTTTCCTTTTTTGCTATACTGATAACAATGAAATGAAAGAGGTTCCGCCATGACACAGAAAAAGAATGTTACCTTTGATGATATTGCAAAATATACAAATTTCTCTAAGACAACCATTTCCAGATACTTCAACAATCCTGATTCCCTGACATTAAAGAATCAGGAAATTATAGCACAGGCCCTTGTGGATCTGGATTACAAAGAAAATAAAGTGGCCCGGATTCTTGCCAACGGTAAGACAGAATTTGTCGGCATTATTGTTCCGAATCTGTATCTCCACTACTACTCTGAGATGCTGAATCAGATATTATCTACCTACGAAGAATTCGGATACAAATTTCTGGTCTTTGCCAGCAATGAGCAGGAAGACACAGAGCGCCGGTATATCCGGGAGCTTCTTGCCTACAAGATAGAAGGCCTGATTATTTTAAGCCATACGATTCCTTCCAGTGAACTATCCGCCCTGCCCATTCCAATCGTAACAATCGAACGTGAGGACAGGCATGTATGCAGTGTCAACACCGATAACTATGACGGAGGACGGCAGGCGGCAGCCCTGCTGGCAAACCATAACTGTGATATATTACTGCACATCAACGCCCCCGCCAGCCCGGAGATCCCAGCGTACGGGCGTATTCAGGGATTTCTTGATTACTGTGAAGAACACCGGCTAAAGCACCAGCTTATTCTTCAGAAAATGGGAAATACCCACGAATCTATCCAAAATCATCTGGCTGACATTCTGGAGGAAATCGTCCAGACCTACACCGGATGCAGAAAAGGAATTTTTATTTCCAATGATACGCAGGCAAATATTTTATTAAATCTGTTATACCGAAAATACGGCAGACTCCCCGAGGATTTTCTTTTGGTGGGCTTTGATAATTCTCCTGTATCCAGAGAAGCCGTCATTCCCATCAGCACGGTTGGCCAACAGATTGATAAGCTTGCATATGAAGCTGTAAGCCTGCTGGTAGAACAGATGAACGAACGCAAAAAAAGAAGACCAGTTCTCTTAGAAGAACCGATCCACAAAGTCATTCCTCCCATTTTGTTTGAAAGAGAAACAACCGGTTAGCAAAATAGCCGGCGCTTGGATAGTCCCCCTATCCTGCGCCGGCTCTCTCTTACTTCTTATTCTGTTCCTATCTTAGTCCTATGAGAACATTGGCTTCAAAGCCTCTGCCAGCGCATCCTTCTGAGCCTGCGCTTCTGCCAGATCCTTGCCAAGTGTTGTAAAATATGTCTTGATCTTCGGCTCTGTTCCGGATGGACGTACGATAACGGTTGCGCCGCCTTCCAGTGTATAAATCAGTACATTGGCTGCCGGAAGTCCGGTCTCCTCCGGTTTCTTGTAATCCAGGGCTTTGACCACCTTCATACCAGCAATCTCTGCCGGCGGATTGTCACGAAGCTCCTGCATGATACCTGCCATCTTATCCATACCGGTAAGTCCCGGGAACTCGAAGCTGTCCACCTTATTCAGGTAGCGGCCGTACTCTGCATAGATTTCTTCCATTCTCTGCTTTAATGAGCTTCCGATGCTTCTATAATATGCCGCCATCTCACAGATCAGCATAGATCCGATCACCGCATCCTTGTCGCGCACATATGGTCCTGCCAGATATCCATAGCTCTCCTCAAATCCAAAGATGAAACGATCAACCTCTCCGTCTGCCTCCAGGCGTGCGATCTGATCGCCGATCCACTTGAATCCGGTCAGTACATTTCTGAGTTCAACTCCATAATGCTCTGCAACAGCATCTGCTAACGGTGTAGATACGATGGACTTTACTGCCACCGGTTTCTCCGGCATGGTGCCCTTCTCAATGCGTCCTGCGCAGATATAATCAAGAAGCAGTACACCCACTTCATTTCCGCTTACCAGCTCATAAGAGCCATCCGGACACTTCATGGCAATACCTACACGGTCTGCATCCGGGTCTGTTGCCAGCATCAGATCTGCTCCTGTTTCCTCAGCTAACTTTAATCCCTGCTCCAGAGCCTCAAAAATCTCCGGATTCGGATAGCTGCAGGTTGTAAAGTATCCATTTGGATATTCCTGATCCGGCACAATGGTAATATCGGTAATACCGATGTCCTTCAGAACCTGGGTTACAGGCACAAGTCCTGCTCCGTTCAGTGGGCTGTAAACCAGCTTCAGACCAGCAGTTTTGCAAAGACCCGGGCGAACCTGACGGGACTCAATTGCCTCATAGAGAGCCTTCTTACAGTCATCTCCCACAAAACGGATCAATCCCTTTTCAACACCCTCTGCAAAGGAAATATACTGTGCTCCGGTCAGAACGTCCGTCTTCTGAATCTCTTCATATACAATTGCTGCCGCATCATCTGTCATCTGGCATCCATCCGGCCCATACGCCTTGTATCCGTTATACTTGGCCGGATTGTGGGATGCTGTTACCATGATACCTGCGTTACACTCATAGTAACGTGTTGCAAAGGAAAGTGCCGGTACCGGCATCAGTGCGTCATAGATTCTGACATTGATCCCGTTGCCTGCCAGCACGCCTGCCGCTGTCTTTGCAAATACATCACTCTTCAGACGGCTGTCATAGCTGATTGCAACGGTCTGATTACCGCCCTGAGTCTTAACCCAGTTGGCAAGTCCCTGTGTTGCCTGACGTACAACATAAATATTCATACGGTTTGTTCCTGCTCCCAGCACACCGCGAAGTCCGGCTGTTCCAAACTTCAGTGCTACGGCAAAACGCTCCTTGATCTCTTCATCATTTCCTTCAATTCTGGACAACTCCGGCTTCAGATCTGCATCTTCCAGATCTGCGGCCATCCAACGCTTATACTCTTCCTGATACATTTTGACCACTCCCAACATTCTTTCTTTAAATTTTTTGTACAAAATGACAAAATACTAATTATAATATACCATGTTTCAGAACAGATGGCAACGAAGCATGTGAAAACTTTCTCATACATTTCGATTTACTTCCATTTTATAAAAGTCTGTAGTATACTTTTGTTATCAAATTATTTAACAATTTACTATGCTAAATCGAAAGGAGCGCTGTCTATGGCAGATACAAATGTAACTTGTCTTATCGAGCACCACGCTATGCTGTTTGCCTACTTTTCCAAACATGCCATAAGTCTGTGCGGCGAACGCGGAAAAGATGCAATCCTTGCCGGCATGACAGTCTATGGAAATGAGCGCGGAAAGCGCATGGCTGCCAATGCACTGGCTCATGGAGATGAACTGACCACTATGACCAATCAGGCCTACGGTGAATGGAAACCGGATTATACCGGGCAGATGGAATTCGGACAGCTTCGGACAGAACCGACGCTTCAGACCTACATCGCAAAATGTGCCTGGTGCGAAGCCTGGAAAAAACACGACATTCTGGAATATGGTAAATATTATTGTGTTAATGTAGACAATGCAGTTTACCAGGGATACCGTTCCGACTTCGTCTGTACTCCCACCTCCGCCTCGTTAAGCTGGGGAGGCGAGTGCTGTGAATTTGATTGGGGACATCCTCTGTCGGCGGAAGAGAACGAACAGCTCGCCCAGAAGAAAAAAGAATTAGGGTCCTCCTGCATGAAGGATTTTAATTTCCACACCGCACACCTGAAGCACACCATCAGCAGAATCCTTACCGACACGCTTGGTCAAGATGGCGAGAAGGTTGTTGAGCTTGCCCTAAAAGATTATACTGACACCTTCGGACAGGAATATCTGGATGTGCTTGACACTGTTCCTCTGGAAGAGATCTATCCCTTTGACTCATAAACATCTACTTACAAAAAGGATACTTATTATGACTACAACTATTATTTCTGAATGGATTGCTTCTCATGAAGCAGAACTAATTAACATTGCCCAGGATATTTTCTGCCATCCGGAGCTTGCCTATCAGGAGACTCACTCTTCCAAACGCCTTGCGGAATTTCTTATATCTCAGGGTTTTGATGTGACCGGGAATACAGCCGGTCTTGATACGGCATTTACGGCTGTCTGGGGCGAAGGCGCGCCTCGCCTGGGATTTCTGGCAGAGTACGATGCTCTTCCGGAGCTTGGTCATGCCTGCGGACACAATCTGCTTGGCACCGGGGTCTGCGCTGCCGCCTGCGCTCTGAAGGAATACATGGCTTCTGCCAAAATTCCCGGAACCATCTTAGTCTACGGCTGTCCGGCAGAAGAGATCATGTCCGGTAAGATCGTGATGGATCAGGCCGGCGTCTTTGATGATCTGGACGTGGCCGTCATGTGGCACCCCTTTGACCGCAATCGTATCAGCAACGATATCTGGCAGTCTCAGGACATTAAAAATTACACCTTCCACGGTATCAGCGCCCATGCCTCTAAGTCTCCGGACGAAGGCAGAAGTGCACTGGATGCGGCCGAGCTTATGAATATCGGCGTGAATTATCTGCGAGAGCACGTGCCTGGAGATGTACGTATGCACTACGCTTACATAGATAACCATATTCCTGCAAACGTAGTCCCCGATACGGCGAAGACGAATTATTTTATCCGCTCCTCCAAGCGTTCCCGTACCGACGATGCCAGCCGCCGGGTAGACGACTGTGCAAGAGGCGCTGCCCTCATGACCGGCACCACCGTGGACATTGAGCTGGTTAAGAGCTGCAAAGAAATGAAGGTAAACCGAATACTTGCGGAGATTTACTATGATGCAATGACGCAAATTCCGACTCCGGAGTACACGGATGAAGAGCTGACCTTTGCGGCACAGATCAGCAAAGAGGCAGGATTTGCAAATAACGGAATTTATTTCACCGGGTTGGAGCCATTGGAAGCTGAACCAGTACCCATTTCCATCGGAACCGATGCATCGGAAGTCAGCCACAGGGTTCCACTGATTACCATCAGCGCGGCAACTATGTGTAAGGGTACCCCGCTCCACCACTGGGCCACCGCCAAACAGGCCGGAATGAGCATCGGACACAAAGGTATGCTCTATGCCGCCCGCTGTATGGCAGAGGGGACAAAACAGCTGTTAGAAACTCCCAACGCCCTCGAAAAGGTTTGGGAAGAACATACAAGAAAGGACAGGTAAACTATTATGATCACAAAAAAACTTGGAATTATCGGATGCGGCAATATGGGCGGCGCAATTCTCTTCGGCGCACTGGAAAGCGGTGTTCTTGCAAAAGAAAATGTCTATGTTTATGATATTAATCCTGACATGAGAAAAAAGGCCTCCGGCTGGGGTGTAACTGTTACTGAAAGCGATGAGGAAGTCTGCAAAAATTCGGACATCATCCTGCTGGCAGTAAAGCCTCAGAATGCAGCGGAAGCACTGTCCATGTGCGGCAATGCACTGGACGGCAAAGCGATGATGTCAATCGTGGCCGGTGTAACCGTAGGACGGCTTCAGGCAATGATTCAGGGCACTCCGCGTATCCTCCGCATTATGCCGAATACTCCGGCAATGGTGTATGAAGGAGCGTTCGCGCTCTGCTCTGACAATGACTTTACGGAAGAAGAGCTCGCGTCCGCTAAAGCTATCTATGAGACCATCGGAATTGTAGAGATGATTCCGGAGCACTTAATCGATGCCGTTTGTGGATTAAGCGGCGGCGGTCCTGCCTACGCAGCCATGTTCATCGAAGCCATGGCAGACGGCGGAGTAAAACAGGGGCTTCCAAGAGCAACCGCCTACCGTCTGGCTGCCCAGACCTGTCTTGGAACCGCCAAGATGATTCTGGAAACAGATCTGCACCCAGGCCAGATCAAGGACATGGTAACATCTCCTGCAGGAACTACCATTGAAGGCTGTGAGAAGCTGGAAGTAGGCGGCATGAGAGGAGCTGTGATGGAATGCATTAAGGCCGCTACTGAGAGATCCAAAGCCTTATAAATATTTTTTCCTTTATATACTATATACACGCAGGCGTTTCCTTCACCGGAAGCGCCTTACTTTTTATAATACTGTCTCCCATATTGTGCATCTTTTTTCATCTCAGCTCTCATAAATTGCATAAATATTCGTACAATCCTCAAAAAAATGCATATGCGCTTGGTTTTTTATGCAATTAGAGTTATAATGTCGAACATAGTTTTATGTTTTGCATAAATGATGCAAAGATGCAAACTTATCAACTAAGAGAATGATATTAGGAGGGATACTTTATGGAATACGGAATTATCTGTCTTCTGCCGCCGATTATTGCAATCATCCTGGCATTGAAGACCAAGCAGACCCTGCCATCCCTGTTTATTGCAGTCTGGGTTGGCGCAACAATTATAAAGGGCTGGAATCCCATTGCAGGCTTCGCAGCCATCATCAGCGATTACATGATTCCATCTATTGCAAGTGAATACAATGCAGGACTTCTGGTTCTGGTAACCATGGCCGGAGGATTCGCCTATATGCTGAAAATTACCGGCGCCGCCGAGTCATTTGCCCTGCTGGTAACCAAGACAATCAATACACAGAAAAAAGGACAGATTATCACCAGCTTAAGCGCCTTTATCTTCTGTTACACAGAGCCATGTCTGATTCTGGGAACGATCATGCGTCCGATCACCGACAAGGTAAAGGTATCCAGAGCCAAACTGGCATACATCCTGGATTCCCTTGGCTGCAATCTGGCTTCCTTTTCACCGATCAGCAGCTACGGTCCGTTTATCGCAGGATTAATCGCAACAGAGTTAGCCGCAGCCGGAATGGAAGCAAACGAATGGGGTCTGTACATACAGATGTTTCCATTTAATATCTATAGTCTGTTTGCCATGATTGCAGTATTCCTGGTGGCAGTCTTCGGATTCAATATTGGCTCCATGTACAATGAAGAAAAACGAAGCGCCGAGACCGGCGAAGTTCTTCCGGAAGGATTAGAGCCGCTGGTACCGGAGGAAGATGTGGTATTTCCGGAAAATTATACCTTACATCTGACCAACTTCATTGTACCGATGGCCGCTTTATTCATTACCATCTTCGCCACCATCTTTATCACTGGTGATATCGGAGCAAACGGAGTGAGGGGCGCGTTCATTAACGGAAACATTACGCTTGCCATCACTATGGGATTCCTGATTGGTTCTATCGCTGCCGGAATCGTAGGTACCGCAACGAAATTATTCAGCGTTACTGCCGGCTTTAACGGATTTATTCAGGGTATGACCAACCTGATCAGCGTGCCATTTATCCTGATCATGGCATGGTCCATGGGATCTGTCACGAGCACGATGGGCGTTGGCGCCTATCTGGCAAATGTGGTTCAGAATTACCTTACCGGCGGCTTAGTTCCTGCCATCGTCTTTTTATTTGGCGCCGCAATTTCATTTGCAACCGGCTCCTCCTGGGGCGTATGGTCCATCATGATGCCGATCGCCTTCCCGATGGCGATTGCTTTTGACCTGCCGCTTGCCTATGTAATCGGAGCTGTTATCAGCGGCGGTATGTTCGGTGACCAGTGTTCACCAATCTCTGACACCACCGTCCTGTCATCCACAGGCGCATCCTGCAATCACATCCTGCATGTGTCCACGCAGCTGCCCTACGGCCTGACCATCGGCGCCTCTGCATTTATCGCATATCTCTTCGGCGGATTGACACATTTATACTACCCAAGTATTGCGGTTATGGCTGTTCTTGTAGTAGTATTACTTACAGCAGAAACCAAATTGACCAGAGCAAAATACGGAGATAACAAATAATGAAGAAAGTTGATTTAATTGTAACCGCACCTCACATCTACACCATGCAGGGTGAGGGCGTGGGTTATGAAGCACACAGGGCTCTCGTCGTTGACGGAAGCAAAATTATCGACATCACGGATGCTGATACGGTAAATGCGCAATACGAAGCTGAGGAATTTCTTGATATGAGCCATCATATCATCTTACCAGGCTTCATCGACGCTCATATGCACACCAACTGTAACATCATGCGTGGTCTGGCCCAGGACACCAACAACTGGATGATGTTCGGCCTGCAGCCCTTTGACAACGCCGCCACATCGGAGGACAAGAAAATCGGAAGCTGTGTGGCGCTGATTGAAGCTGCCAAAGCCGGAACCACCACTATGGGCGACTATGAATACAACATGGATTCTGTCTGTGAATTCATTGCCAAATTAGGCGCCCGAGGCAATATCACGCAGATGATACGGGCTGCGAAAAAACGTGTATACAAACCGGGAGAGCTCTACGAATTTGACGATTCGCTCGGAGAACAGAATCTAAATGAAAATATCGCCCTCTATGATAAATGGCATAACTATGACGGTGGACGGATCAAGATTCTTTTCGGCCCTCAGGGTGCAGATTTTGTAAGTCCTGAGATGCTGTTAAAAATTCAGAAAATCGCAAAGGAACGCAGGACCAAGGTTCATATGCACACTCAGCAGGGAGACCGCGAGACCTATCAGATCGTACAGCGCTACGGCAAACGCCCGACTGAGTTCCTTCAGGATCTGAACTACCTGGACGATACCCTGATTGCAGTACACCTAACCGACTGCAGCGATGAAGAGACTCAGATTATCGCTAAAAGCGGCGCCGGTATGATCGTATGTCCCGGCTCAATTGGAATCATTGACGGAATCGTATGTCCATCCGCAGTCTTCCAGGAAGCCGGCGGAAAGGTTGCCCTCGGTTCTGACCAGGCCCCCGGCAACAACTGCCACAATATTTTCAATGAGATGAAAAATGTTACTTTGTTTAATAAGATCAAGTATACAAATCCAGAGGTAATGCCTGCATGGCGCGCCCTTCGCATGGCTACCATTGAAGGCGCTCAGGCACTTGGCATGGCTGACTCCATTGGCTCTCTGGAAATCGGTAAAAAAGCTGATTTCATCGCCGTTGACTACATGCGTCCTTCCATGCTTCCCATCTATACCCATCCAATGCGCAACATGGTTCCAAATCTTGTATACAGCGCACGGGGAGATGAAGTGGTACTCTCAGTAGTAAACGGAAAAATAATTATGAAAGACCGGAAGCTCGTCAATATTGATGAGATGGAATATTTACTTCAGATGAACGACTATCCGGAATCCATTGGCAAACGCGCAGAAAAAGAATTTTTCGAGATTAATGGAACCAACGCACAGTTCATGCGGGAAGGAAAATTATAAATCCACAGTAAAACTCAAGGCTCATCTGCAAAAAATGCAGGTGGGCTTTTCTGTGGCAGCTTTCGCTGTTTTCTGCAGTTATCATTCATATAGAAACTGAATATTCTCGTAAATTTCAGCAAAATCAATCTCTAAATCACCACGAAAAATTCCTACCGGCACCTTATCCTCAAATGTATAGACAGCCGGCTCCTTCTTATGTTCAAAATCATGTACCGTCACAAGCTTTTTCCAGGGGTCAACGTCCCAGTACTCCCTGACGCCGGCATTCTTATACTTATGATACTTTCGGTTCTGTTCCTTCAAAGTATTCGACGGAGAGAGTATCTCGATCACAAAATCCGGCGCGCCATAATACACCCTTTCCCTAACCTCATCCCGGTTGCAGGTAACAATCAGATCCGGCTGTACCATCGTCTTATCATCCCGATCCAGCTGTACATCAATTGGCGACATGAATGGAAAACAGCTTCCTTGATGATCCATTATGTACTGATGGAATCTGACAAACAGCTCACCGCCCACTCCCTGATGACGGTAGGTTGGCGCGGTCATATTGTAGATCACACCATCCATCAGCTCCACGCGACAGGTCTTTGGCAAAGCATAATAATCCTCTATGGTATATTCACCCTGCTTCTTCGCAAGCAGGCGTTCCAGTGCAGGATCTCCCGCTGCCTGATATGCTGTCTGTGATTCCTTAATAAAATCCGGATAACTTCCTTCACCATGTCCATTATATTCGTATTTTTCTTCGCTCATATTTGATCTCCTTTTATTATTTCATATTTTATTGACGCAGACCCTCTATCTGTCTATAATAGGTGTATTGTCAAAATATATAAGATAGAGAGGATTGAATATGATTTATTTGCTATCTGCCATCGGTGTTAATCTATGCATGACCTTTCTCATGCGTTATTCAGAAAATCACAATGGCAATCGTTATGCTTTAAATATATGGAATTATATTGCGGGAACACTGATCAGCATTGTAATGTTAGAAGACAGGACGCTGATCTGGAGCGGTGATAAGATTACCCTTGGCGTAGGAATCGTCAACGGAATCGGCTTTGTAGTGGCGCTCACATTAATACAGCTCAGCATTCGCAGAAATGGCGCGCCGCTGACCACCACATTTAACCGGTTGGGGATCTTAATTCCAACCATTCTGTCGGCATTTTTATTTCGTGAAATCCCAACAGTATTACAGATCACAGGCCTGATACTCTGCGTCTTCGCGATTATATTTATGAATTCAGGAAGCAGGGAAGAACGCCCTGCATTCGGAATCGGACTTCTTCTGGTATTCCTCCTCGGCGGAACACTGGACTCCATCTCCAAGATATTCAGCAGATATTACGGCGCCGACAGCCAGACCTGCTTTGTATTGTACACCTTTTTCGCCGCACTGATTGTAAGTATAATTTTATTTGTCAATGACGGCGGTAAAATGAGCAAACAGGACATTATTGTCGGTATCGGCGTCGGCATCCCCAATCAGCTGACGACCCTTTTTCTTCTGAGAGCTGCCTCCGGATTACCGGCATATGTGGTATATCCAACCTACAGCGCAGGCTTGATTATACTGGTGAATATTATCAATTATCTGGCTTTCCGGGAAACACTGAGTAAGCGCCAGTACATTGCAACCGGTATCATCGGATTGGGACTGATATTTATCAATCTGCTGTAAAGATTATAAGATTTGAAGGCTCTGCAGTTGTGACAGGAGCTGCTCTCCTTTAGTAATTTCTCTATCTGCCCGGCTGGCAGCTTCCGGACACGGGCGATTCCTGTGATTCATCCAGATAGTATGCCATCCGGCCTGACTTGCGCCAATAATATCTGCTTCATAGGTATCCCCAATATACCATGTCTCTTTCGGCAGAAAATGCAGCTTCTCTTCTACATATCGAAATGCGTGAACATCCGGCTTCTGATAGCCGGTCACACCGGAAATAAAGATTCTGTCATCATCAAACCAATCTTTTAGACTCAGTACGTCTATTTTCTTCTGCTGTCCCTGACGGCTTCCGTTCGTCAGAACTGCAATTGGCACCTGTTTTTTCCTGCACTCATCCAGAATCTCTTTCATAAAACTAAATACCTGAATATTTGCCTGATGATAGCGGTATTCTGCCTCAAACTGCCGCCCCTCTTCTCTTGTAAGCAAAATTCCTGCATCCTGACAGGTCAGCCTCATTCTTTCATAGAAAGTATCCTCTGACCGGATATTTCCTTCCTTCTCCTGCCTCAGCACAAGGTCAGAATATACCCTGGATTTCATGAAAAGCTCTTCGCCGCTCATTCTGGTCCGGTGGGCCAGAAGCTTCTTATAGGCTTTTTCAAAGGGTTCTCTCAAATCATATATCGTATCATCTATATCAAAAACAAGATTCATCGCTGCCTCCATCTAAGCTAAACCTAAAATAATATAGTCTTATTATAGCAACCGGCAGCGGTACCGGCAATCTTTTATTCCTCCGGCTTCTACGCCTTACTGTCCCGCTTATCGGTCAGATACAAATTTTATCTTTCGATAAATATCTTCAAAATCAATTTTCAGCTCTCCATTAAAAATATGTACCGGAATCTTATCTTCAAATGTGTATATAGCCGGCTCTGCTTTATGCTCCGTATCATACACAGCTACCCTCAGCTTTTTCGGATCTACAATCCAGTATTCCCTCACTCCTGCCTTCCTGTATTTATTGTACTTTATAATCCGATCACTTTTTTCACCGGACGGCGACAGTATCTCAACTATAAAATCCGGCGCCCCGAACAATACTTTCTCCCGCATCTTGTTCCGGTCGCATACTACATATATATCTGGCTGTACCATCGTTTTATCGTCCTGATCAAGCTGAACATCCGCCGGTGAAATCATTACCATACATTTCCCTTTCTTCCGCCTCATCCATGTATCCAGCTGCACCGCAATCTCCGTAATAATCGCTTGGTGAAGATTCGTCGGCGCCGCCATATTATAAATCACGCCGTCTATTAGCTCTACCCGACAGGTCTCCGGCAGCGCATAATAATCCTCCACCCTATACTCTCCCTGTTTCTTCGAGAGGAAACGTCCCAGCACCGGATCCCCGCTCTCCTTATATGCAGCTTGCGCTTCCTTAATAAAGTCCGGGTACATGCGCTCTTTCTGATTGTACCCATATTCTGTAATATCTTCGCTCATTCTTCCTCCTTCACACAAGTCCCAGATCTGCCATTAATTCTTCCTTCTGTTCCATATCTGCCAGCGTTATCCTGCATTCCCCCTGATAGATATGTACCGGAATCTCATCCTGATAAGTATATACCACCGTCTCCTCACCTCTCTCAAGCAAATGTACCGTAATCCGCCGGGTTTCGGGATCTACAATCCAGTACTCCCTCACTCCTGCCTCCCGATACTTCCTGTATTTAGTCACCCGGTCCCTCTTCCGGCTGGAAAATGACAGCACCTCTACCACCAGATCTGGAGCCCCCTGAAAGGCACGGTAAACTTTCTTCTCACTTCTCTTTCTTTTATCCCTGCCTTCCTTCTGATTCTCCTTTGCGCAACAGACAAAAATATCTGGCTGTACCATCGTTTTATCGTCCTGATCAAGCTGAACATCCGCCGGTGAAATCATTACCATACATTTCCCTTTCTTCCGCCTCATCCATGTATCCAGCTGCACCGCAATCTCCGTAATAATCGCTTGGTGAAGATTCGTCGGCGCCGCCATATTATAAATCACGCCGTCTATTAGCTCTACCCGACAGGTCTCCGGCAGCGCATAATAATCCTCCACCCTATACTCTCCCTGTTTCTTCGAGAGGAAACGTCCCAGCACCGGATCCCCGCTCTCCTTATATGCAGCTTGCGCTTCCTTAATAAAGTCCGGGTACATGCGCTCTTTCTGATTGTACCCATATTCTGTAATGTCTTCGCTCATTCTTTCCTCCTTTTCAATATGGTTATTATTATTTTCTAATTTGTCTATAAATAATAACATAAGTATTCATGTATGTCAACTCTTTGTTTTTTATCAGAACAATGAATTAACCTCATGCAGAATACGTATCTTTATGCACACAAAGGCAGTTAACAAAAAGAGGCTTCTAAACCATCACGTTTAGAAACCTCTTTTCTAGTTCTCCATCCAGTTCTCTCCATCGGAATAATCAATCTCTACCCCGGGCTGTACATTGTAGCAGTACACATGAAACTGCACACCCTGTCCATGATCCTCCACGGATTCGGCCTCCATTTCTACTCCGGAGGCTACCAGATCTGTTCCATCATAAACAGGGGTCACCCGATAGAGCACGTGATTTCCCGTTTCCCGAACGTACTCTGCTACCTGATTTTCAAAGGGAAGCATCCCCTCCACATTCATATACCGGGTTCCGGTAATCAGATTTCGTTCATTCGCATTCTCTCCTGCCAGCTGAAATCCGATCAGGTGACAGCGGTTATACACATATCCTCCATCCACAAAATCATAATACTCATTCTGCCATCCGCTGGGCTCCACCTGACTAATATCCCCGCGTTCGCCGTCAGGCATCAGATCTGTTCCCACATTTGCATAAGCGCTTCCACATCTTCCGAGCAGATCCAGCTTACTGTAGCTCTCGAAAGATTCTTCCGTCTTATCTTCTTCTGAAAAATCTGCCTCATTTCCATCCAATACCACATAGGGCTGTCCTGAGTATTCCGGAATATCATCCAAAGATATGGACGTCTCATTTCCTGTCAGCCTTACGGCAAACTGTTCTAACTGCTCTATTCCAAACTCCGCCGCCCGCTGCATCTTTCCCGGAAACTCCGGATCTACAAAATACGTATAGCAGCCGCACAGAATTCCTAATATAACAATCAGCAGAAGCAGTTTTCTACTCAAATGCTTCTGCTGCCTCTTACGTCTCTTTTTCATAATCCTATCTTCTTGCTTCCAGCCACTGGTACAGATCCTCATAAACCTCCATCCGGTTTACCTCATTCAGTATCTCGTGACGTCCTCCCGAATACAGCTTCATCTGCACATCCTTCATACCACTGCTCTCGTATTTGCGAAAGACTTTTGTCACACCTTCGCCATTTGCTCCCACCGGATCATCTGCTCCAGCCACAAAGAATACCGGAAGCTCCTTCGGAAGCTTCTGCACAGCCTCCTTCTTCGTCAGAACCTTCATTCCCTCAAACATCTGATAGTATCCGTTCACCGTAAATGTGAAGCTGCACAGGGGGTCTGCCTCATAGGCCTTACGCATCTCTTCATCAGAAGTAATCCAATCCTTCGTACTGTCGCTTGGCTCAAACTGCTTGTTATAGCCGCCCATACCAAGACGATTTACAAATTCACTTCTGTAATTCCATCCTTTCACAGCTGCAATGGCTTTACAGACCGTCTGTCCGACCGCCAGAAGTCCATAAGGCATATATCCGGTTCCCATGATAATGGCTCCCGCAAGGCCCTCTGCCCGCAGTGTCAGATATTGGCGGAGCAAAAAGGAGCCCATGCTGTGTCCCATCATAAAATAAGGCACTCCCTCATACTTCTTCTGCGTTGCCCTGCGAAGCCTGTGAATATCCGTAATTACATATTTATTTCCGCTGGTCTCATGAAAGAAGCCCAAGTGATCCTCACTCTGTACGGACTTTCCATGCCCCAGATGATCATGCCCAACTACGCAGAACCCTCGGTCAGCCAAATATTTTGCAAATCCATCATACCGGTCAATATACTCGACCATACCATGGCAGATCTGCAGCACAGCTTTTACCTTTCCTTCCGGCTTCCACTCTATTGCATGAATCTGTGTCACACCGTCGCTTGACGGATAATAAAATTCCCGTTTCATTCATCTTCCCCCTTCTAATCATCTGCACGAAACAAACCTATCTGTCCTCTATTCTGACATAATCCCGATACGGAGCAAGCGGCTTATAGGCAGGACGGATAATCTTATCCACATTCTTAAGCTCCTCCAGACGGTGCGCACTCCAGCCCACAATTCTTGCAGCCGCAAATATCGGCGTATACAGAGACGGCGGCAGATTCAGCATCTCATATACCAGACCGCTGTAGAAATCCACATTGGCATTCACACCCTTATACATTCTTCTGCGCTCGGCGATTACCTCCGGAGCCATATGCTCCACCTTCTCATACAGGGCATATTCCTTCTCATAGCCCTTTTCCACTGCAAGCTGTTTCACAAAGGCCTTGAAAATCTCTGCTCTCGGGTCAGACACCGAATAAATTGCGTGTCCCATACCATAAATCAAGCCCTTCTGGTCAAACGCCTTCTTATCTAGAAGATCGCACAGATACTGCCGGATCTGATCCTCATCCTCCCAATCTGTCAGCGTCCGCTTCATGTCATTGAACATCTTGGTAACCTTAATGTTGGCTCCTCCATGCTTTGGACCCTTCAGGGACGCCATCGCTGCCGTCATGGTCGAATAAGTATCTGTTCCGGATGAGGTTACCACGTGAGTCGTAAATGTAGAATTATTTCCGCCGCCATGGTCCATATGAAGCACCATCGCCATATCCAGAATCCGCGCCTCCAGCTTGGAATACTGGCGGTCTTCTCTCAGCATCATCAGAATATTTTCCGCCATGGACAGCTCCGGCTGCGGCGCATAGATAAACAGGTCTTTTCCGCGTCTGTAATTATAAGCATGGTAGCTGTACACCATCAGCATCGGGAACTGGCTGATCAGATTCAGGCACTGGCGAAGCACATTCGGAATGGATGTGTCGTCTGCCTTTGAATCATACCGGTACAGACTCAGAATAGAACGGGATATACTGTTCATCATATCCCGGCTGGGCGCCTTCATGATCACATCCCGCACAAAATTCGGCGGAAGCGTTCTCCTGTCTGACAGCATCTCCTGGAACTCTGCCAGCTCCTTCCTATTCGGCAGTTCCCCAAACAGCAGAAGATACGCGATCTCCTCAAATCCAAAATGATCCTCCTTCAAAAATCCCTGCACAAGATCTTTGATGTTATATCCGCGGTAATACAGATTTCCGGCACAGGGAACTTCTTTTCCATCCACAATCTTCTTTGCACATACATCGGAAATATTGGTCAGCCCCGCTAAGACGCCTTTTCCATTCTCATCCCGCAGGCCTCTTTTAACCTCATACTGCGCATACAGTTCTCTGTCTATAGCATTGTTCTTCTCACAAAGCTCTGCCAAATGGGAAATCTCCGGGGTTATCTCAAATAGTGTCTTCGGTACAAACTGGCTCATAGCATTTCTCCTTTCAGCTTCTCATCAATACGGTTACTAAGTTTCGCAAATTCCTCCAGGGTCAGCGCTTCTCCCCGCACACTGGGACCTTTGCCCAGCTCCTTAATGCTTTCTACAATAACTTCCTTTGGAATATTCAGATCAGCAGCGTTGTTCAATCCATTGGCCAACGTCTTCCTTCTCTGATTGAACGATGCCCGAATAATTCTAAACATCAGCCTCTCGTCTTCTACCTGCACCGGCGGCTTCTCATGGCTGGTCAGACGAATGACCGCCGAACCGACCTTCGGCCTTGGCATAAAACAGTTCGGAGGGACATTTGCTACTATATATGGCTCGGCATAATACTGGACCGCAAGGGACAGCGCGCCATAGTCCTTGGTTCCCGGGCCTACCTGCATCCTGTCTGCGACCTCCTTCTGCACCATCACGGTGATGCTTTCCATCGGCACATGCTTCTCAAACAGCCCCATAATGATCGGGGTAGTGATATAGTACGGAAGATTCGCCACCACCTTCACTGGTTTTCCGCCATTCTCCTCATTCACCAGCTTTGGGATATCCAGCTTCAGCACATCCTCATTGATCACCATTACATTATCATATTCCGACAGAGTATCCTCCAGAATCGGTATCAGTGCTTTATCAATCTCAACAGCCGCCACTTTACCTGCCGCCTGCGCCAGATACTGTGTCATTGTGCCGATTCCGGGACCGATCTCTAACACAAAATCGTCCTTTGTGATCTCGGCCGCACGGATGATCTTGTCCAGCACATGTATATCGATCAAAAAATTCTGACCATACTTCTTCTGAAATGTAAAATTATACTTCTTAAGAATCTCTATTGTATTCTGTGGATTGCCCAGTGTTGGTACTGCCATAACTCTTCTCCCTTTTAAACCATAGGCAGAGCATCGAAGTCTCGGTGTTCTGCCAATTATTACTATTATACACTATAAACGATTCCAAAGATACCTGTAAAAGATTAAATAACCATTAAGAAACTATAAATCACCAAAAAAGAGAACATCCGAAAGCAAGTCTCAGATCTTCTCTTTTATCTTTATTAATACAACAGCTGATCCAACAGTTTTTTGCTGGCGTCAAGATCAATTTCCAATACCTGCATGCCCTCATAAACAACCGGAGTATACATCCCCTCCTGCGGTATTCCCGCCTGCTGTGTCAGCAGATTTTCCGTACCCAGCACATCTTTTGCTATATTATAGATCTCCGTCACCGACATATTCGTGCTCACCTGATTCATGCAGTAGTTAATCAGCGGCAGTATCGTTGACGGATTCTTCTCTGACATCACTTTATTATAAATGCCATACATAACGCTTCTCTGTCTCCGGGTTCTTTCAAAATCATTACCAAGCGTCCGGTTTCTTGAATGTGCCAGCGCCTGAGAACCAGTCAGAGTCACCGAACCGGACACAATATCCGGCATTCCCGTCTTGCGGTAATACTCTGCCTCTTCCTCCGTGATATGTACCGTCACTCCGCCAATCTCATCGATAATATTAACCAGATTATCAAAGCTGATGACAACATAATTCTGAATATCAAGGCCGTAGACCTTATTCAGAGTATTGATCGTAAGTCCCACCCCGCCATATGCATAGGTATGACCAAGTCTGCTCTTTCCATATCCGTCAATCTCCACCAGAGAATCCCTCAGGAAAGAAACCGCAGTGATCTTATTTTTCCCTTTGTTATAGGATACCAGCATCATACTGTCAGAACGTCCCATATCCGAATCCGGATCCCGGGTATCCGTACCAACCAGCAGTACATTGATTACATCCTTATCCTTTTGATCTTCCTGCGCAATCTTAACGTTTTTTGCTTTCGGATCCACATCGTCTGCCGATACAATATCGACCGAATCCTTATAAAGCCTCCAATAAATTGAGCCAACTGTTCCAGCAACAAGAAGCAGAAACAAAAGCATAATAATCCCCACAATTTTCCAGAAACTTAACTTTTTACGCTTTCCACGCTTCCTGCGTTTCTTTTTACCGATCACTTTGATTCCTCCTTAGTCTTTCATCACACGTCCTGATTTATCCCCAGATCTGCCCGAAGCTGCATAATGCCCATAATGTCCGTAATTGCCATAGCTTCCGTACCTTTTATATCCATAGCTGTATCCATAGCCATAAGCACGGCTTTTGCTGGATTTGTCCGCATTAAATACATATCCCAGAATACCAATGCCGCTCATATCCAGCGACTGAATACCCTCTCGAATCTGCCGAAGCTTCGCATAATCATATTTTACCACATACAGCGCGCCATCCACGAACTTTGCAAGCGCCGGCGCATCTGCCAGCAGGCCCGACGGAGCCGTATCTAATATTACAATGTCTGCATGTTCCGCCAGCACTTTAAGCAGCTCACGCATTCTTCTGGTGCCCAGAAGTGCAGAATCCTTGTCGTTCGGCTCTCCTCCATAAAGGATTTCCAATCTTCCGCCGGATACCTCTACCGCAGTCATCGCTTCTGCAAGCTCCGCTTTTCCCCTAAGCACCGCTCCCAATCCGGGGTGTTCCTCCTGATCATTCATAGTGTCAGCCACAGACGGATTTCTGGGATCACAGTCCACCAGGATTACCTTCTTCCCCTGCTTTGCTATCGCAATCGCCAGGTTCACAGCCAGTGTAGTCTTGCCTTCTCCCGGAACAGAACTGGTAATCAGCAGTGTCCGGTATCCTCTCTGCTCCATCTCTTTCATTACTTTTACCCGCAGCTTCCGAATCGCCTCCAGATAAACCTGCGGAACCCGGTCGTTCATCAGACTTATGGAGCTGTAGAAAGTCTCCTTCTTACGCTTTTTCTCACGAATAAACGGTATACTTCCATAGTCCTCCAGATTGACGCCGGTTTTTAATTTCTTTCTCGATTTTACAGTCCTGCGCGTAACAATATACAAAGCCATGATCACAAGTCCGATGACCGCGCCTTTCAGCGCACCCCTCCGGTAGGATCCCCGAATCACAACCGTCCGCCCCGTATCCGACGGGATTCCGGTCTCATCCAGAATGTCCAGCGTCGTCTCGCCGATTACAAACTCTGCAACCTTCGGATAGTTCTCAATTACAGACTGCAGAATATTATATGCCAGCTGCGGATCATTCGCCGATACAGACAGTGTAAACAGATTTGTCCCTTCGTCCGCCGAAGCACTGATGTTTCCCGGAACAGATTCCATTCCCATATCTTCCGCAACCACATCCTGCAGCACTCCACTGGTCAGAATATAAGGAAAAACCTCCGCCATCTGCTGTGCCGACTGCGTATTGATGTAGGACATACTGCTTGTCCCCGCTGACCGGACCGCCATCGTCGCCGATGCAACGTACTCCGGCTGGTAGCTGGAGCTCACAGAAAAATACGATTGAACCGCAAATATCGCCGCAAGCCCGATCACAAGCCACCAAAATTTCTTAATTCCCTGATAAACGTCCTGCATAAATTCCATCAGGTCAATTTTATCCGATTCATCTATTCTCTTGCTACCAGTCTCTCTATACTCGCTCATCTCTATCTATTACCTCTGTTTTTCCCGTAGTTACCATACCTGCCGTATTTGCCATAGCCACCGTAATATCCGCCGATCGGCGTACTGGAAAATGATTTCACCCCATTCAGCACTACCCCCAGTACCTTTGAATGATGTGCTCTGAAGGCGTCCAGCGCATCATTAATATCCTCTGACAGCATATAATTCTGCTTCACGACAACCATCACTGCATCCGCGTAGCCTGCAAGCACTTCTGCGTCTCCCATCATGCCCGCCGGCGGGGAATCGATAATCACATAATCCATAGACTTCCTGCACGCTTCAATCAGCTTTTTCATCCGCTCCGACTGCAGAATCTCTGTAGATGTAGAATAACAGTTTCGGCCTATCATCAGATACAGGTTCGGAAGATCACTTTTGATAAGAATATCATTGATCTGGCCCTGACCCTTCAGAAATTCGCCAATCTCGTTCTTATCCTCCGGCTTCTGCCCAAAAATCAGAAACTGGGACGGTCTTCTTAAGTCTCCCTCTATCAGCAGAACTTTTTTCGCCTGCTCCGCCAGCGTAATCGCAAGATTAGCCGCCACCGTGGACTTTCCCTCATTCTCGGAAACACTGGTCACAACCAGCACCTTCCGCTTATCCTTCGCCATCTGATAATCCACTTTCGTGGCCAGCTTCTTATATCCTTCCACAAACACAAATCCGGCCACCGGGCTATTAACCAGCAGTGCGCCTTTCTTACGTCTCAACAGCTCCTTAACCGTCTTATACTTGCTCTCATATGCAATAACGCCAAGATTCCTCGCATCCAGCTTCTCTTCGATCTCATCCTCCTGCTTGATGGTATCCTTCATATAGGACAGAATGCCAAACAGCAGAATCAGAACCGCCGCTCCTGCCAGAAAACCTTTCTTCATCGCACCCCGGGCGTCTAACGGATTGTCCGGAGCCATCGGAACCTTCGGCTCCTCTAAAACATCCATTACCGTATTCCCCACCGTATAAAAGGAAACGCTGGTATAATTGTCCATAATCGACCGAATGACGTCTATCGCTTCCTTAGGAGATTTCTCTGTAACCGTAAGTACCAGAAGGTTCGTCCCCTCCAATACCTCCGTATTGATCTCCGCATCCAGCTCATCAATCTTCAGTTCCTCACAGACCGTCTTTGCCATAATATTACTCTGCAGAATCTTCTCAAAGGTCTGCGCCATAGAATAAGCCGAACTTAGATTGCTCGCCGCATTGGAATCTCCCTTAGAAGCCACCACAAACGTGGTAGAAGTTGAATACTCCGGTATATAGCGCACGTTTATCACCACATAGGTCAGCAAAGCCGCCGCTATCGCTCCCAAAAGAATCACCCACCAGTTTGTCAAAATGTCATGTATTAATGTAAATGGCTCTATCTTCAGTTGTTCCAGCCCCTGGACATCATCTCTATCATTTCCCATTCCGCTACTCCTCTACTACCACAGCCAACTTTGTCACCGCTTCCACTCCGCCTTCCGGCGTATATGAATAGTTCACCGTATAGGTTCCGGCTTTTGAATAATCCACATTCGACTGAATCTGTATCTGATCCGGAGACACCTCAATATAAGCGCCATCCTCCGCAAAGGTATACTCAGCTCCCCCGCGCATGATTCCTTTCAGATAGGAACCCAGGTCAATCTCTGAACCAACCTTTGTGTAAGCAATATACTCCGACAGCATTGGATAACTCTTGCTCGATTCTGTCCGGTCTGTATTATCCGTAACAGTTACCTCCAGAGGAACCGCGCAGACATCACCGTAGCTGTTGCTCACCTGCGCCGTAATTTCATAGGTTCCCGGCTCATAATCATAAAAGCTGTCTCCCAGTGAAGTCCGAATCTGATTGGTCAAATCCCCGTCCAGACAATCCTCTGCCGTCATATCCGCAGTAAGATCCGCCGACTTCAATTCGCTGACCGTATACTTAAGCGGCTTGGTCAGATGAATCTTCGGCGAAGTGTAATCCGTATAAATCAAGGTTCTCTGAGCAGTTCCCGCCTGATTTGCTTTATCAAAGACGATATATTCTACCGTACATTTTCCTTTTTCCGTAAAATGTGACTTTGATGAAATGCGAATCGACTTCGTAATGTCTCCATCCCTATTATCCTTCGCAGTTACGCCCTGCAGAAGCTCCGATTCCTCTGCCTCCACACTCACAGAAATTGTATCTTCCTCACATGTAATCACCGGAGGCGTATGATCCTCCACCATCCGTATCTTCACAGTATATATCCCAAATATCACACATGAAGCCACAAACATAAGACACACTATTATTCTAAGTTTTCTCATCACGCTATTTCTCCTTACACCTGTCAATCCTCTTCTTCAAATGATCTGAGCGCAAACCGAATTGTATTCTGATTCTCACAGATACGGCGCGGATTCTCTTCAAAAAGAACCTTCAGACATCGTTCCGAATATTCCGTGCGAAGTTCCTCATATGCATCCAGCATATAAGGTGTTCTCTGATAGGGACTATGAGCGTCACTTGCAATCACGGATACCAGATTATGATCCATCATACGGTAAGCAGCCGCCTGCGCCCGCCTTCCAAACCTTCCAAGGAAGCTTCCCTTATTAATCTGCACCAGATAGCCCTTCTTCCTCCACTCATATACAATCTGGGGATCATCCTGCACAAACTCATACCGCTCCGCATGGGCAATCACTGGTTTTGCGCCTACTTCGCGGACCCTGTCCACAATATCCTGTGCAAATTCCGGCTCCTCATCAAAAGCAAATTCCATTAAAATATAGCGGCTCTGGTTCAGCGGCATAATCTTCTTCTCTACAATAAGCTCCGGCAGATCATATGTTGAAAATACCTCCATCCCCGGCAGCAGCTGAATCGGGATTCTCTCTCTCTGTACCGCCTTCACGGTCTTCTGAAACACTTCCACGTATTCCCTGCCAAAATAATTGTCAAATCCTCCCGGTATATTACAGTGCGGTGTGGCAACCATCGCAGTAACTCCGGAATCCGCCGCCATTCGCACCATCTCCAGCGTATCATAGATATCCTGGGCTCCATCATCAATTCCCGGAAGAATATGCGTATGTATATCTATCATTTTATCATCCTTTGTCAACACAATAATATATAATTATATCACAATGTCTGTCAGCTGTACATGAATCTGTTAAAAATCCATAGCCATTTTGCCTGCCTCTTCCTCATCCAGTTCCGTGATTCTGGTATCCATCACCCGATAAACACGCTGACACAGATTCAGTACGCTTGGCCGGTGTGTCGTAACAATACACGTCTTATTTGGCTTCTGGCTGATAATATTTTTCAGAACTTTCCGCTCCGTAGTCACATCCAGCGCAGAGGTCGCCTCATCAAGAAGAAGAATCGGCGCATCCCGGAGCACAGCCCTGGCAATAGCAATTCGTTGAGCCTGGCCTTCTGAAAAGCCCCGTCCGCGTTCGCCAATATTACTGTTAATCGTGTCCGGCATCTTTCCCACAAAATCCCACGCGCAGGACACCTTCAGCGCTTCAATAATCTCCTCATCCGTTGCATCTTCCTTCACCATACGCATATTTTCCGCAATCGTACCGGAAAGAATCGTGTTTCCCTGGGGAACATAGGCAAACAGATGTCTGGTCTCCGCATTCATCACAACCTCGTATCCGTTAGAACCAATAATCACCGTCTGGCCCTCTTCCGGGCGGATCAGCCCCAGAATCAGGCGGATCATTGTTGTCTTTCCCTCGCCGGACGGTCCTACCAACGCTACAATCTCGCCTGGACACGCCTTAAAAGCAGATTCCGTAATTACCTTTGTTCCTTCTATATAAGAAAATTCCACATCCCGCATTCGAACTTCAAATCCATCCTCCGCAAGCGCATCCAGTTCCGCACTTTCAGAAATGTGAACCTCCTTTGGAAGCTCCACCAGTTCTCTGATACGGTGCGCAGATACAGAACTGTTCAAAAAGGACGGAATAATCGATACAACATTATTAAATGCCCCGGACAGATTGCTTCTCTGCTGCAAAAACAACGTCATTGTTCCATAAGTAATATCATGGGTCCACAGCCGGAACAGACAGTACCCAAATGCTGTAAACTGCACCAGATTCCCCAGAATGGACAGCAGAATGTTCGTCTTGATCGTAAACATATTATATCTCAGACTGATATCCTTAAACTTCTCCTGCCACCAGCGCATTTTCTTACTATAATAAGGCGCAATTCCAAAAGACTTAATCGTATCAAAATTATAGAAGGCCTCCACCTCAAAAGTCATAAGCTTACTGCTCATCTCCCGGACTTTCTTGCTGTATTCCCTCTGCTTTTTAATCATAAACCTTGACATCAATAACATAAAGGGTGCGCTTCCCAGGGCAATCACCGCCATGATCCAATCATAATGCAGAATCACAAAAAAAGTGGCAATAAAATTGTATACGGCAATTATAATCGTGGGCAGCCAGCTGATCGCATTGCCGCTGACCGTCCCAATATCTCCGTTGAACCGGTTCAGAACATCTCCGTTCGAATACTGGTTAATCGCCATCCAATCTGCATCAACAATCTTATCAAATATATCTGCCTGAATATCATTATTAATATAGATACTGAGTTTTGCCGATATACGGCTGATAATGCTGCTGAACAGCAGACTAAACACAGAGCTTCCTATCATAATAATAAGCATTACTGCCAACTTAGACGTCTCATACCCTGTAATAATGTCGATCAGGTATTTGCTCGCCACACTCCCTACCAATCCAAGAGATGTACTGAAAATTCCAAGAATGATATAAAAAGCAATCGCACCCTTATATCTGGCGCTGTAGCTGAATATCCATTTCCAATCATCTATAATCTCCGCAAAAGTACCATCCTTCCACCGGGATATAAGAATATCCAACGACTCAAAAGACAGATTCTTTCCATTGTTCTTATTCTCTTCCATTAGCCAGCCTTTCACCCCTTCTAATTGAAAAAAGAGCCAGACATTATGCCTGGCCTGCGAGTTTCCTTGTTCAATATAACCGTTTTCAGTAATTAAGTCAAGGAACTTTTAAAATTCAATCATTCCAACTTCTTTTAATGTATTTAAAAAGCCAATCACATCAGCCTCTGCTGTCTTCCTGTCTACTTCAAAAGTTTCCAAAACCCGCTCTACCATTTCTTCCGGCGATTCACATTCTTCCATGTTCTTCCATATAAATCCGGCCACCGCATTCGTTGAAATCAAACCATTAAAGTACTGCACCGCTTTTCCTGTCGGAACAATCACCGTTTCATCCACAATGGTCTTTGCTATATAATTCGGATTAATCTTCATCGCTCTCTGCTCCCTTCTCCAGCAACTCTATATAACACCTCGTAAGCTTACAATAATATTCCGGCACTCCACTAATATCTTTTGTCTCACTAATCGCAGCTGCCGCACATCGTCCGCACAAAATTCTCATTTTACAATAATGGCATTTCTCCGACATCCACGATTCATGAACATGATTCTTTATCATTCCCCAGGCTTTCGCAAATCCTTCTTCAAATACATTTACCTGATAGTCATTCGTGAAACTGCAGGCGCTCATCGTTCCGTCATAATTAATCCAGTATACACTGTTGCCAGAACGGCATGTATACCCAGATTGATACGCCTCTGTCTGTTCATAGTTATGATAACGATCCAGCGAATATCTGGCATATCTGCCAAATTCCGTTCCATACCGGAGTTCTTCCGCCCGATACCTTGCATATGCAGCATCCTCTGCCGTCAGGCGGTACTTCTCATTTCCTATGTTATTCGTACGCACCGGCGGAAACATATAAAATCCCATGTCTATCGGAATATCCAAATCCACTGCTGTCTGATACATCTTCTCCTGATCATGAATATTATAAGGTGTCAGACTACAGTTAAATTTAATACTAATATCCCGGTCCTTTAGTCGCTTTACCGCTCCCATAACCTGAGTAAACCCTTTCGGATTTCCACACAATCTGCCATAAGTCTCATCACTTGCGCCATATAATGTAATATTGAGTCTTCTCGGAGGGTCTTCTGCCAGCCAATCCGCAATCTCATCCGTAATCAGCGTACCATTCGTATTAATAGATACAATATATCCCATCTTCTTCAAACCAAAATACAGTTCCTTCAGATTTGGGTACAAAAATGGTTCCCCTCCTGTCAGCAGCATAAATATAGATCCTGCAGCACTGGCCTGTCCTGCAATTTCCAGCCATTCTTTATAATCATGCATAGGGCTATGGGCTTCCATTTCCTGCCGTGTCATTTTCGCAAAACACATCTTACAATCCATATTGCATAATGGAAGCAATTCTATATTACCCGCAATCGGAATCTGTGCAAGATCTGCTTTGTTACATATCCCCTGTTCTATAGGATTTAAATGCTTTATTGGATCCATGCTCTTTCTCCTTTAATCTATCTTCCAGCACATCGACCGCACGCTCTTCCTTCGTACAGCTGTAGTGATACATGTCCACATGCTCTGCGATTTCAGCAATCATTTCCATGGCCGTCTCCAGGAAATTCCTGTCAAAAAAATTGATTGTAATTTCACTAATCAGTTTCTTAATCCTTTGTTTCAGATCCATTTCTTCAATCTGATTTTCCATCGCCTGAGAAAGATAAATAATAGCCCGCACCGGAACCGTCACATTCCTGCAAATATCAGAAGAACCGCAAATCGGCATGCCATATGCATAAACCTGCCCATTTTTCATCTTTAAGATTGTCCGGTCACCATTAGCAATTACCGCTCCCCGGCACTTTTCCCACAGCATCGCCTGAGTAGACTTTCCCGTTCCCGAAGGCGCTGTAAACAGAATCGCCTGTCCCTCCCAAATAATAAAGGAAGAATGCAGTACTACGCCCCGATGCTTCATCAGCACCTTTTCAAACGCCATCGCATTAAAGATACTATAATTATCCTCCCGTAAAAAAGACTCCATAAACCTTCGGTTCAAATAAATAACCTTTTTCTCTTCATATTCCTTGTACAGCATACAGGGTTCATCCTGTCCCCAGAAAAAATGTAGCCGCTCTTCATATTCACCGTTTCCAAAAACCATCTGAAACTGATCCCGATAAAGCAATTCACCCTCACACGGCAGCACATCTACACATTCACACTCATAATATTCATCATACGATTCCTCCGGCGCACACAGGAAAGCACTAATATACGAATTCCATGCCACCTCAATCTCTGATTCCATACATATCCTGATGTCTGCAATATTGAAATAATATCTCATATTTTCCTCTATATAAAAATAAGAAGAAGTCCCCTTCTTCTTATTTTTAAACTTTCATTTCATAACTTTCCTAAGATAAATTGTATTTCTCCGCCAAAGACAAATCAATTACCGTATCATGCATAATAAAACCATCCGGATCATTATTATATGTTCCATGCCGCTTCACATGCTGGCTAAAATCAGTATCATTTGGATGTGCCGCAAGCCAATTCTGTTTATTACATCCATCAGTATATGCGCACGCTTCAAACTGAGTGTAAAACTTGTCTCCAGATGCTGTTCCTACACCCGGATTAAACTTCACAATACAATCAATCTGACTATCCAAAAACATTGTATTATATTGTGTATTATTGTGTCCCGGACTGATACATCGTACCTGTGTCGGTTGCACATTATACATTGGCTCGGTGCACGCTGCTACATACTGATTTGCGATGAATGTCTCCGCAAACATCTTTGGGCTTTCATAGATTTCCTTCATAATTTTTCACTCCCTCATTCTATTTAAATAACTATCCTTATCCGATAAATTATCATTTTGCGGACAAATATAAAAAAGAGCATGCGATTTGCACA
>JAUNGJ010000078.1 GCA_030524585.1 Eubacteriales bacterium
CTGATGGAGAACTATTCTGTAGAGCATACAGCTCAGAAATTAAAAGAGCTGTGCCACAGAGCAGGAAAGAGAGTGATCGGTGTTGAACCAATGCCATATTCAGGACTTCCGAATCTTGAGAAGGCTTGGGCAGTAGTTCAGGCTTCAGGCGCTGAGAATGCAGCATTGATTCTTGATACATGGCACTGGGTAAGAGCAAACCAGCCATATGATATTCTTACAAAAGAGCAGGCTGCAAAGACTGTTGCAATTCAGATCAACGATGCTTATGAGAGACCATATGCAGCTTCTATTCTGAGAGATGAGTCTATGCATGACCGTCTTGCTCCTGGAACAGGCGCTAAGGATACGGCAGGATTCGTTAAGATGATCAAGGAAGCCGGTGTTGATCCTAAGGCAGTAGGTGTTGAGGTAATTTCAGATGAGATTCTTGGACGCGGACTAAAGGAAGCTGCTGCTTATACATATGAGAATACAGAGAAAGTTCTGAAAGAAACCTGGCCGGAGCTGTTAGAGGATTAATTTAATTTTTGGAATGAGCAAAGAAGCGGAAATAGACGGACTTATCTTTTGAAACAACTGAACAGGCAGAAGCCTGGAGGGACGCATCGAAAGATAAGTCCGATGCGTATTTCCAGGTAAATGTTAAAAAATAGACATTGGTGTCGAAGGTACTAAAATAATTTGATTATTCAGGAGAGAGGAATAAAGATGAAATTTGATAATATGTTTTCTCCAATTCAGATTGGAAATATGACAGTTAAGAACCGTTTTGTGGTTCCGCCGATGGGCAATAACTTTGCAAATACGGACGGAACATGGTCAGATCAGTCAGTTGCATACTATGCAGAGCGTGCAAAGGGTCAGTTTGGTCTGATTACAATTGAGGCTTCCGTTGTACATGAAGGAGCAAAGGGCGGACCGAGAAAGCCCTGTCTGTACAATGATAACAGTATTGAAAGCTTAAGAAAGATCTGTGATGCGGCTCATGCAGAGGGAGCTAAGATTTCCGTACAGCTTCAGAATGCAGGACCGGAAGGCAATGCCAAGAATGCGGGGGCTCCAATTGAGGCGGCTACATCCATTCAGTCTTCTGACGGAAGAGATATTCCGGTAGAAGTTTCAACCGAAAAGGTTTATCAGCTTGTAAAAGGATATGGTGAGGCGGCAGTACGTGCCATGAAGGCGGGTGTTGACGCCGTAGAGATTCATATGGCACATGGTTACATGGTAAACTCCTTCCTGTCACCAAGAACCAATAAACGTATCGATGAGTTTGGCGGATCTTTTGAGAACAGAATGAGATTCTCCCGCCTGATCGTAGAAGAAGTTAAGGCTAAGACAGAAGGCAAGATCGCAGTTCTTGCGCGTATCAACAGTACGGAGGATATGTTCGGCGGATTGGATAACCATGACATGTGTGCAGTTGCAGCATATCTTGAAATGTGTGGTGTGGACGGACTTCATGTTTCCCGTGCCGTACATTTGAAGGATGAGTATATGTGGGCTCCGACCGGTATCCACGGCGGATTCTCAGCTGAGTTGGTTGAGAGAATCAAAAAGTCCGTATCTATTCCGGTTATCACCGTTGGACGTTACACAGAGCCGCAGTTTGCCGAGCTGATGGTAAGACAGGGCAAGGCTGATCTGGTTGCATTTGGACGTCAGTCACTGGCTGATCCTCATATGCCAAAGAAAGCGCTGGAAGAGAGATTGGAAGATATGACTCCATGTATTGCCTGTCTGCAGGGATGCGTTGCGAATATGTATCAGGGCAATCCGATCTGCTGTCTGACAAATCCGAAGCTGGGCCGCGAGTCAGAAGGCTTCCCAATGGCTGAGAAGCCGAAGAAGGTATATGTAATCGGCGGCGGTGTGGCTGGTATGTGCGCTGCATTTACGGCTAAGAGACGCGGACATGATGTTACATTGTTTGAGGCTACCGATAAGCTTGGCGGAAATATGAGACTGGCTGCTTATCCACCTGGAAAAGGTGATATTACCAACATGATCAGAAGCTACATTGTAAAATGTGAGAAGGCTGGCGTGGATATCAGAATGAATACAAAGGTTACGGCAGAGATGCTGAAAGCAGATACTCCGGATGCAGTTGTACTTGCTACAGGCTCTGAAACTTTGATCCTTCCATTCATTAAAGGTATTACAAATCCGGAAATCGTTCACGGAATTGACTGCCTGGAAGGAACCCGCCCGGTTGGACATAAGGTATTAGTAGTCGGCGGCGGTATGGTCGGCGCTGAGACAGCTGAATTTTTGGCTGAGCAGGGACATGAAGTATCTGTTATCGAGATGAGAGATTCTATTGGACCGGATGTGATTCATGAGCACCGCATATTCCTGATGGAAGCATTTGAGAAATATGGAATTGAACAGATTACAAGTGCGGCAGTATCCGAGATCTTCCCGGATGGCGTAAGCTATAAGAATGCTGCAGATAAGTCCGACGAGACGATTTATGAGGCAAGAGGCTTTGATACCGTAGTACTTTCTATGGGATTTAGTTCACGCTATACACACCGTGAGGGACCAAATGTAGTTTATGATTTTGCAGATGAGATCAGAGCTATCGTTCCGGAGGTGCATGTAGTTGGTGATGCAACAAGAGCCCGCAGAGCGCTGGATGCAACCAAAGAAGCTTACGATGCCGCTATGAAGCTGTAGGCATAAGGAATCGAGATCGGAATCAGGTTATGAATAATAGTCGGGTACCTGTGCAGGTACCCGGTTTAGGAGGAAATGAAAATGGAAAAGAGAATTGACGGACGTACAGGTCTTTTGGCACTTTTTGGAACACCAGTAGGACATTCAGGATCTCCTGCAATGTACAATTTCTGTTTCCAGCATGACGGACTTAATCTTGCATACATGGCATTTGACGTAAATACTGATGACATGGAGCAGACTCTGAATACTGTTAAGCTGTGGAATTTAAGAGGCGGTAATTTTACAATGCCATGTAAGAATATTGCTTCCGAACTGGTAGACGAAGTCTCCCCGGCTTCCCGTATTATCGGCGCCTGCAATGTGTTTGTGAACAGAGATGGCAGAATCTATGGCGATGTGACAGACGGTGTTGGCTTTGTTAAGAATCTGGCTGTCAACGGTGTGGAAGTGAAGGGAAAGAAGATGGTGGTTCTCGGAGCAGGCGGAGCAGCGACAGCGATCCAGGTACAGGCTGCACTTGACGGAGCTACAGAAGTGGCAATCTTCAACAGAGATGATGAATTTTATGCAAGAGCAGAAGGAACCAGGGAAAAGCTTGCAAAGGAATGCCCTGACTGCAAGGTAACCGTAACGAAGCTTGAGGAGGCTGATAAGCTTGCTGAGGCGATTAATGCATGTGATATTCTTGTTAATGCGACTTCTGTAGGTATGAAGCCTCAGGATGGCATTTCTCTTGTTGACACAGCGCTGTTGAGAAAAGATCTGGTTGTGGCAGATACCGTATACAATCCGGAAAAGACCCAGCTGATTCTTGATGCAGAAGCAGCTGGCTGTGCGAAAGCAATCGGCGGTAAGGGAATGCTGTTATGGCAGGGAGCTGTAAACTATGAGCTGTTTACAGGCAAAGAGATGCCGGTAGAAGAGTACCAGAAATTCCAGGCCGAACAGGCGAAGTAGTTCTGCCGGATAATACATAGACAGAATGAATGGATTTAATGTAAGAAACCTATTGGATTTTTTACATGAGATTGTTTATTATTTATTTAACAATGTTAATAAAAAATTAAGACAAAAGGAGAAATGAGAATGAAGGCGAAAAAGTATTTACTTTCTATGATCACTGTATACATGGCTTATCTGACACATGGTATGCAGGCGCTGATCTTTTCGCAGAACCAGGTTAATTTTGCGATTAAGTGGGGATTTGATATGTCTGATCCATCATCCGCAGCATATGCAGCCGGAGCAGCAGCTGTTTCTACAGCAATTGCCTGGACCGGTTTTGGTAAGTTTATTTCTGTGTGGATCGGCGGAGAGATTTCTGACCGTGTAGGACGTAAGAAATTAATGATTGGCGGAGCGATTCTCTACATCATCTGCTTTGCTACAATGCTGACAACAACCAATGCAACACTTTCAGCATTTGCAGGTCTGATGGCTGGTGTGGCTACATCTGGTTTCTGGGATGCATCCGGATATCCGGCTGTACAGGAAGCTTACCCGGCAGCACCTGGTACTGCATTGATTATGATTAAGTTCTTCGTTGCAGCTTCAAGTATCTTCTACCCGATTATCTGCGTAGCTACAGGAAGCTTAAAGTTCAACGTAATGCTGCCGTTAGTTCTTTCTATCGTTGTTCTTATTCTGGCATGTATGGCTAAGTTCGTATACGATGATGAGAAAGCAGCCATGGGCGGCAAGGGAACCGGAAAGAAAGCTGACCAGGCTGAGATTGATAAGGCAAAGGCAAGACTTCTGGTTGCACCAGGAAACTTTACAAAGCTGATTACATATTTCTATGCATTCCTGGTAATGGCAGTTATGTACGGCGCTCAGCAGTATACAAAGGCATTTGGTCTTGCATACTGCGGATTGTCTGAGATGCAGGCAGCTTCTTTCACAATGATGTACCAGATTGGTTCTATCGTGGCCGTTGCATTCTGGGCAGTCATGATGAGCAAGCTGAAATGGCATCCGCTGAAAGTACTGATTATTGACTCTGTTATGACAGCAGTGGCATTGCTGGCAGTGCTTTTCATCCATCAGGTAGCTATCGTTTATGTTGCAATTCTTATCTTGGGATTTGGATGTGCAGGCGGCGCGCTTCAGACAGGACTTTCTGTAGTACAGGAATTTGTTCCGGGACCTAAGGGACGTAACACAGGTATCTACTACACATTCATGGGAGCGGCTTCTTACCTGATGCCAGTTATTGTTGGTCGTCTGACCATTATCTCTGGCGAGAGCGCTGCAGTATACACATTGATGATTCTGATGTTTGTAATCGCAGCTGTTCAGGTTCTTGCTACCATCTATCTGATTGCAAGATATAAGAAGGTATTTGGAAAGAGCCCAATGGCACAGTAATTGAATATACGTTAGTATGAAAAAGCATTGCTCATAACAGATTAAGGTTATGGAGCAATGCTTTTTTTATGCATAATGCAGCATATAAAAGCTAATCATTACGTGCATGAATATGTCAGGATCTGTGAGAGAATAACCGCTGATTTCTTCAATCTTTTTTACGCGGTATAAAAGTGTATTACGATGTATATGCAATTCTTCTGCCGTATCTGCTGTGCTGCATAGGTTCATTACATAGCATTTCAGGGTATTAAAAAAGTCAGTGGAATGCAGAGCGTCATATTTTTGAAGAACCGTAATGATTGGCGATACATAATTGCACATGGGCATTTGGTCTATGCGGGGGCTTAAGATAGCAGGAAGATAATAATCTTTATAGTAGGCGATTCTGTAGCCTGATCCGAATTTTTTTCCCAATCGCATTGCATCTTCTGCCTGTAGTTGATAATAGGGTGTTTCTAAAAGACTGCAGAAAGGATTGCTTACTCCGCACTGGGCGTTAAATTTGGACAGACTTGTATGAAACAGTTTTTCGGCATTTGGAGTGCGGGGGGAAATATCCAGGTTATACTGCAGGATATAAAGTACATTTTGCTGGATCAATGCAAGCTGATAAGGGAAAAACTGAAAGACAGTTTTCCGTATATAGGACAGTACATTTTTTTCATTGGTCTCGAGGGTGGTGACGGTCACGATGCGGTAGGGTGGTTCAAGCTTCATACCTGTATCCTGAAACCACAGGTCAAGCTGGCGGTTATTTTGAATTCGGCCATTGAATAATTCGGCAATAAATGCTTTCTGATAGGTATGGTACATACTGCTTTCTGTGTCGTTGTCTTTGAAGAAAAAGGCGCAGACGTTCTGTATGATCTCCATGGCTTTCATGGATTCCGGCGTGACCGGATGATGGATACAGTTCATGGTGACATAGCCCTCGATAATATTGTTGACCTTGATGACGCCCTGAATCTTGGGCGCGCCTTCACAGGAACCCCAATCAACAATAAAAGGAGCTTTCTGATTATTAACGGACTG
>JAUNGJ010000079.1 GCA_030524585.1 Eubacteriales bacterium
TTCGCAGCGGCAGAGGGTGCAATCGGTATCGCTGAGAAGGCAAACAAGGTTCGTCAGAAACCACTTCGTGTTATCCTGAACGGTCTTGGAAAAGACGCTGCTAAGGTTATTTCAAGAATTAACGGATTTACATACGTTGAGACTGAGTACGATTACTATACAGGAGAGCTGAAAGAAGTTCAGAGAACCGCATACTCTGAGGGACTTCGTGCTAAGGTTAACTGCTACGGCGCTAACGATGTTCGTGAGGGTGTAGCGATCATGTGGAAAGAGAACGTTGACGTATCTATCACAGGTAACTCTACAAACCCAACACGTTTCCAGCATCCGGTTGCAGGTACTTACAAGAAAGAGTGTCAGGAAGCTGGTAAGAAGTACTTCTCAGTAGCTTCCGGCGGTGGTACAGGACGTACACTTCACCCGGATAACATGGCTGCAGGTCCTGCTTCTTACGGTATGACAGATACACTCGGACGTATGCACTCAGATGCACAGTTCGCAGGTTCTTCATCTGTACCGGCTCACGTAGAGATGATGGGACTGATCGGAGCAGGAAACAACCCGATGGTTGGTATGACCGTAAGTGTTGCCGTAGCTGTTGAGGAAGCAGCTAAAGCTGGCAAGTTCTAGGAAATACATAATAGCTCAATAAAGCATAGAAATTATAAAACCGTACTGGCTTGGATAGCTGGTACGGTTTTATAAATATGGCGGATAAGATGGAATGAAAGAATGAAAATGAAGGTATAGATATGGAACGTAAAATATTACTTTTGGGTGATCCGGAACTGTATAAAGTTAGCAAGGAGATTCAAAGAGAGGAATTAGAATCTCTCCGTCCGATTTTTGAAGATATGTTTGATTGTATTAAAGGAATCAGAAGGGATTATGGATTTGGCCGTGCCATTGCCGCACCCCAGATTGGAGTACATAAGAGACTAATCTGTATACTTACGGATAAGCCCTATGTGATTATCAACCCAACGCTGGAGTTTGTAGGGGACGAAATGATGGAAGTCATGGATGATTGTATGTCATTTCCAAATCTGCTGGTAAAGGTTCGACGTTACAGACACTGCATTCTGCATTACAGAGACGAAAACTGGGCAGAACAGGAGAAGAGGATGGATGATGACATGTCGGAATTGATTCAGCATGAATATGACCATTTGGATGGGATTCTTGCAACTATGCGGGCAATCGATAACAAGTCTTTTGTGATGAGGAAATAAAAAGACATTGGAAAAATAAAAAAACAGTTGCATTTTTTATATGAAACTGTTTATAATAACAGAAACTCTTTGCACTGCATATATTACTACAGTACAAACTGAACAGGCCGGAGCTTTTGCTCTGGGGCCGGGTTGCGGAAGCGACAGTGGAAAAGAACATCCACGGGACAGTAGTTGCTATTACTGAAACGTGGGTGTATTTTTATGTTTTTTACAAAGATACTCCACGAAACAGCAGGAGAATTAGAATTGTTGATGGAGGGTATTTGTATGGAAAACAGTTTTGAAAAGGTTGCAATCAGGGTATCCGTGGTCAGTGTAGTATGGAATTTGATTTTATCGCTTTTGAAGTTTCTGGCGGGAATTGCTGCCCATTCCGGGGCTATGATCAGTGATGCAGTTCATTCTGCATCGGATGTATTCAGCAGCATCGTGGTGATGATTGGGGTAAAAATTGCCGGTAAAGATTCGGATAAAGAGCATCCATACGGACATGAACGGCTGGAGTGCGTGGCAGCCATTGTGCTGGCTACGGTGCTTGCAGCGACAGGTCTTGGTATTGGATACGCTGCGGTTATGAAGCTGGTTCATAGGGATTATATGACGGTTATTCCCGGAACACTGGCGCTTGCAGCGGCAGTGATATCGATTGCGGCAAAGGAGGCTATGTTTTGGTATACCAGATACTATGCGAAGAAGATTGACTCCAGCGCTCTGATGGCGGACGCCTGGCATCATCGTTCGGATGCACTGTCTTCGGTGGGAGCACTGATCGGTATTGGAGGGGCAATTGCAGGTTTTCCAGTTATGGAACCGGTCGCAAGTGTTGTAATCTGCTTTTTTATTGAGAAAGCAGCACTGGATATTTTCAGGGATGCGGTTGATAAGATGGTGGATAAATCCTGTGATGAAAATATGGAAGAAGAACTGAGAAAATGTGCCCTTGGAACTCCCGGGGTAGTTCAGATTGATCTTTTAAGAACCCGCATGTTTGGCAATAAGATTTATGTGGAGATGGAGATCGGGGCAAATGAGAATCTGTCTTTGAAAGAGAGCCACAGCATTGCGGAGCAGGTGCATGATGCAATTGAAAATGGATGGCCGAAGATCAAACATATTATCATCCACGTGAATCCGATCAGGGAAGTTATATAGAGAAAAGTTTATAATAGTGAACAGGAACCGTTTCCCATTTTGTTTTGAACCAGGGAGCGGTTTTTTGTTGTATAGAATCGGAGAAAACGGTATAATAGGGTCAGGGATTTGTTCGGAAGTTGAAGGAGTGAAAGGAGTACAAAGGAAAATGGGAATTGTGGTGATAGGAGCAGTATTTGTGGACATTAAGGGTTTCCCGAAGGATGCATATATTCCGGATGGAAGAAATGTAGGTCATATTGAATATATTCATGGCGGTGTGTGCAGAAATGTGGCAGAGGATATTGCCAACGTGGAGCTTCGGCCTACGTTTTTGAGCATTGTAGATGAGACTGCTATGGGATATGATGTGATGCGGAAGCTGAAGAATCACAAAATAGATACACAATATATCCAGACGATTCCAGGAGGTATGGGTACCTGGCTGGCAGTGTTTGATACAAATGGGGATTTGGCCGGTTCTATTTCCCAGCGAGCAGATATGATGCCTTTGATGAAGGTGTTAGAGGAAAAAGGGGATGAGATATTCTCCCAGGCGGATTCTGTTGTAATGCAGGTTGACTTAGACAAAGAGCTTGTGAAGAAGATTTTTGCGCTGGCAGAAAAGCATCAGAAGAAGGTTTATGCTGTAGTTGCTAATATGACAATTGCTGCTGACAGGCGCGACTTTCTTCAGAGATTCAACTGCTTTGTCTGCAACCAGTTGGAAGCAGGGATCTTCTTTGCGGAGGATTTCTCGGGCATGGAGCCAGAGGAACTGTGTGAGGTAATATCTCAGAAGGTGATTGCGGGAAATGTCCCGGCAATGGTTGTGACCATGGGAGCAAAGGGTTCTGTATATGCTGATTGTAAAGGTGACAGGGGCGTGGTACCGGCAAGAAAGGTTCAGGTTACAGATACTACCGGAGCCGGAGATGCGTTCTGCTCCGGCGTGGTAATTGGGTTGACTTATGGAAAGAATCTGCGGGAATCTGTAGAGATTGGAACGAAACTGGCAGCTTCGGTGATTGTGTCATCGGAGAATGTGTGTCCACGGTTTCTGCCCAGAGAATTGGGGCTGGATATTGATGTGCCGGAAGAAGAGTAGAGTTTCACAGTTAATCATGTAAGCGATAACAGGAAAGCGAAAGGAGTATTGACAGCATGTTTGGAGAAAAGAAATTAGGATTTGGACTTATGAGATTACCGCTTTTGGATGAAAATGATAAGGGCAGTATTGATCTGGAGCAGATGAAACAGATGGTAGATACTTTTATTGAGAGAGGGTTTACATACTTTGATACAGCATGGATGTACTGTGCATTTAATAGTGAAAATGCAGTGAAAGAGGCATTGGTGGACCGGTATCCGAGAGACTGCTATACTCTTACGACCAAGCTTCATGCCGCCTATCTCAAGACAAAGGAAGACCGGGACAGGATTTTTGAAGAACAGAGACGTAAGACCGGTGTCGAGTATTTTGATTATTATCTGATTCATGCAATTGATCAGGAATTGTATAAGACCTACAATGATCTGGATTGTTTTCAGTGGTTAATGGAGAAGAAGCGGCAGGGATTCGTAAAACACATTGGGTTTTCTTTCCATGACAGCGCAGAGTTTCTGGATCAGGTGCTTACTGAACATCCGGAATTTGAATTCGTGCAGCTGCAGATCAATTATCTTGATTGGAACAGCGAAGAAGTGCAATCCCGCAAATGCTATGAGGTGGCTACAAAGCATGGTAAGCCAATTATTGTTATGGAACCGGTGAAGGGCGGAACTTTAGCGAAGGTGCCGGAATCCGTGGAGCATATGTTTAAGCAATATTGCCCGTATATGTCCATTTCATCCTGGGCAATCCGTTACGCTGCAAGTCTTGAAAATGTGAAGCTTGTACTAAGCGGCATGAGCAATATGGAACAGCTAAAGGATAATACTGGCTACATGACAGAATTTACTCCGCTGACTGAAGAAGATAAGGAAGTAATCGGGAAAGCGGTGGAAATGATTAATGGCAGGATTGCAGTTCCCTGCACCGCCTGTTCCTACTGTACGGAGGGCTGTCCGATGGGCATTGCGATTCCACAGTATTTTGCTCTGTATAATCAGATCAGAGGAGAAGGAAAGAATAAGAATGCGCTCGGGAAAAAATATAAAAAATTATCTGCTGTGTCCGGCAAGGCAAGTGAGTGTATCGGATGCGAACAGTGTGAAATAGCCTGTCCACAGCATTTGCCGGTTATTGAGTATCTAAAAGAAGTGGCGAAGTGTTTTGAGAGATAGGAGCGTTGGCGGATTGGGTTATGTATTTATTGTCGCTGTATTTTGATAAAGAGACAGAAGGATTGCTGCAAAAGCATATCGAGAGGGTGGCGGTAAAAACCGGTAATTTATATATGCTGGATAACCGGATTCCTCCCCATATAACCATTGCATCCTGCCGGGATATTCAGGAAAATAAATTTATTGCAGAGATGGACAGGCTGAGTGAGATATGGAAGCAGGGGATTGTTGATTGGGTTTCTATAGGAAGCTTCAAGCCGCATGTGCTGTTTGTAACTCCGGTTCTGAACGCATATCTGCATGAACTGTGTGTATCGGCAAATAAGATAATCGATCAGAACTGTGAGATACAGACTCCGAGTCGATACCAGCCTTTTGAATGGTTTCCCCACACAACGATTGCACAGACACTGACGGAGGAACAGATGCTGAAGGGATTTCGCGTGCTTCAGGCAAATTTTGAACCCTTTTCCGGGAGAGTAGTTAAAGTAGGACTTGCTCAAAGCAAACCTTATCGGGACGTCAGAATTTGGGAACTGGGAAAAAAGTAACTATAATAGAAAATGAAGAGATAAGTAAAACGCATTTGTGCAGAAAAATTATTCTGCATAAATGCGTTTTTTCTTAAAATGGATAATGGATTAAGTCTGTAATTTTTTGAATGGAAGCCTTGGCATCGGTCACATGACCAAATCCATAAGCTGCCCAGATAAAAGGAACGCCGGCTTCTTTGCAGGCCTCCTGGTCACCTTTCGTATCTCCGATATAGACAGCTTCTGTCAGATGATTACGCTCCATCAGCAATTGAATATTTGTGCCCTTTGGCTTTCCGGTATCTCCGTTGGAGAGATAGTCCTTTACATATTTTCCAAGGCCTGTACCCTTTAAAAGTGCTTCGATATATCCGCACTGGCAGTTGCTGACGATAAAAAGCTCATACTGTTTGGACAGGGTATGAAAAGTCTCTTTCACACCTTCAAATAGCGGTACGGAATGTTTTTCCAATGCAATAAGGATTGCTGTGCAGAAATGTGGGGTGATAAATTTCTGCTCTTCTGCCGTGAGGGTTGGGTAAAGTCCTTTTATAAAAGCATCTGTGGGTTTCCCCAGATTGCGTTTTACATCTGCACCGCTAATGCGTGTGTCTATATGTTCTAAATGTTCTGAGATGGCGCTGTTATATGCCTCTGCAATGACTTCAGAGGAATCCCATAGCGTACCGTCAATATCGAATATAATTCCCTTCATGATACTTCACTCCTGTTTTCGCTGTTTTTCAAATGATAATACTACCCTATAAAGTGAGTTTTCGCAAGAAAATTTGTAAAAACATATTGACAATTTTTATAAAAATATTATAATACAATTACTTTAATAAAATATTT
>JAUNGJ010000080.1 GCA_030524585.1 Eubacteriales bacterium
ATTTTATCCACTACCTCAACCCCTTCTTGATGTCATACTTCTTAGCCATATACTCTGCCACGCTCTCTCCCGAAACTGTTTCATAGGGCTTACTCGCCATTCTTCTAACAGCTTTTTCATCCGGTTTACTCTCAGCCAGATCAGCATAGTGCTGTTGCTGATCCAGGCTCCGCTGTTTCCTGTCTCTTCCTGATTTTCTCAATCTATCACGCTCCTTTTCAAATTCTTAATATCTTTCATCTTTCCGACAGATTTCTCTTACTCAGTTGTCTATATTACAGAGGGTTATATAACATTGCGTCAGGGCAGGTGTCCCCCAGCACCGTAAGTCCTTGACCTCCTCTAAATGCCGATACCTCTCAGTTGTGCTTTTTCATCACATGCTCAAAAATTTTCATATTGGCACTGTGCATTTCTTTCCATTCATCGGTTCCCGGTATCCATCTTGAACCAAGATATTCTATTGGATCTTTTTTAATCGCATTCCAATACCATGACGGCCACCCCATCTCCTTAGAAGATGTCTGCTTGTCTTTTGTAGTTCATTCGTACCAATAAATCTCCGCTTCCCCTATAAAATCAAACAACGTAGGTGTTTCCATCTCGTCTTCTACGGCTTGCAGGTACCCCACTCCATCTCTGAAATAATCCAGATTCAACTCTATTCCATAGCCCCGACGTTTCATTTTTACCGCCGTCATCGGAACTGTCATTAACCCACCAAACGGATCCATAACCAAATCACCCTCGTTAGAATACCGATTGATTATTCTTTCCACGATATCCAACTGTAGCGGACATACGTGCATCTGCTGCCGTCTGCGGCACTGTTGTGTATTCAACGTCCGCATCCGATTAATATCATCCCAAATTTTGTCATTCCATGAGCCCGGCGCCACCACCATGAACGTTGCCGGAAGTTTCCCTTCTTTATCCAGTTCTTTTGCAAGCTGTACATGCTCCTTATAATCATATACAGTGGCCCGACTATATTTCCGATATACTTTCTGTAAACTGTCTACGGGAATCTGATTCAGTTCTTCTTTTGCAACCAGCCTATCCCCGGAACTCCGATAAAATCCGTGTGCGTCAATCTGCCACTGCGCCCTCGTATATTCATCCTTGCTTTTTACCACTGGTTCATCCGCATAGGCCGTTGACCTGTCTGTTGGCACTTTTCTGAATAATAGGATATATTCCTCGCATCCTACTCCCATCTTCGTCCCATCCTTGCATTGCTCCGACCACCCAAGACGGTATGTCTGATTGTTCTCCCTGACAACATCTGTCAGTACAGTAATCATTCCAAAAAACTGAAATCCATGTTTCATGTAGTGGATAATTGTCAGTGCGTGAAACGGTTCGACGGTTGGCATCCCAGTTCCTGTTACATTGCCAAATAATACACGGTCCTTGACATGGATTGCCGCTACTCTTCCCGGTTTTAGTACCCTGAGTAATTCCGGCGTCAAAAAATCCATCTGTTCGAAAAATTTTTCTGTATTTTCGTTATGTCCGAAATCATTGTAATTTGCAGAATACTCATAATGATTTCCGAAGGGTATAGATGTATGTATCAAATCAACGCTGTCACTCTTCATCCGCCTTGTCTCTTCCACACAATCATCATGTACTGCTGTATATCTCTTCCCTTCTACCCTCATTGCTTTCACCCCCATCTTTCGTTCAAGCCGCTTCTCCATGCCTGCTGCCGACAGCCCATATCTCTTAACAATATCAACCATCCTATTGATCATATGATTATGATTTTTCCATTTTTCTACCAGCACATTTTTAATCTCGCGCTCATTTTCCATGTAAATGATGTCTATCACAACGGTTTCTGTCTGCAAAAATCGATAGCACCGGTGAATAGCCTGAATAAAATCGTTAAATTCATAATCAATCCCTAAAAATATCTCTCGGTGACAATATCTCTGAAAGTTGCACCCCGAACCGGATAGCGATTTCTTTGTTGCAAACAATCTTGTCTTTCCCTGGGAAAAATCAATTACCCTCTTTTCCCGGATATCATAATCTTGTGATCCGTATATTTCCACCGTCTCCGGAAGAACCTTTTTAATTGCATGTCGCTCACTTTCCAAATCATGCCAAATGACAAAATTATCGTCTGGCGATGCATCTACAATTTCTTTCATTTTCGCTACCCGTTGATTTATACTTTCACGCTTTACCTGCGCGGCCTCTTTCAATCCTGCTGCCGCTTCATTGAATAATGACATCTGGCCATTCTTCTCTGTAACATCGCCATATCTGATCGGCAGCTCATGCCAATTGACCTTTAACGGTGGTAATTCATATCCCTCATCGGAATACTTCTGGTTAATATCTGAAGGTCTGGTAATAAATAGCGCCCAACTGCTTACCCACAGCCAGAACTCATCTTCCATGTTTGGATATAGCGTCAGATTATTCGCTTTTGTACTGTCTCGCTGAAAGAACCTTGTAAGGGCTGCCCCTGTATCCATTACTTCGAGATAACCGGCATAATGTATCAACTCTTTATATCTATTTGGCGATGGTGTGGCCGTTGCGACCAGCTTATACTTCACGTTCTTGAACTTATCAAGAAATGTTTGATAGGTCTTGCTTCCAAAACTTCTCAACACGGAAGCCTCATCTAGAGATGTAGCCGCAAAATATGCCGGATCTATATCGCCATCTCGCACCCTCTCATAATTCGTGAGAAGAATACTTTCCTTTGCTGTCCTTACTTCTTCCATCGTCCTCACATATCTAGGTTTTTCGTAGCCAAGTACATTTACCGCATCCTGTGTAAATTCTTGCTTTACTCCAAGCGGAAGTACGATAAGGGCTTTTCCTCCTTCATGTCGTGTAACCTGATAGCAAAATTCTATTTCCTGCACTGTTTTTCCTAATCCAAAAGACTCAAACAATGCTCTCCTTCCACCTTTTAGCGCCCATGCAACAGCGTCCTGCTGATGCGGCTTTAATGCCTTATTTAACTTATTCCTGCTTACTTCGAATCCGCTTTCCACGGCTATTTCAATCTTGCTTTTTAAAAACTCCAAATATTCCATCATCCTGAAAGGAACCCGGCGCGCCTTATTCCCGGGAAGGTTCCGGCTCCTTTCTTAGTATTTCTAAGTCATCCGCTTAATCCATCATAAGCAACACCAAACTGACCATCCAGAATCCGCAGGCAATTCCGCCGCCCACGACAATACTGGCACAAAACAATGTCGCGATTTCTCCTGCTGCCCTTCCGATGTATTTCAACTTACTCATCATCTTTCGTCTCCTTGTATGGTTCCGGCAGTGGCATCCATGCATTCACGAACAAACCATACTGCACATAGCTCTTCTCCTCATCTCCCGGATAAAATGCACCGCCATCTTCGTCTTTTTCATATCTCGCAATATCAGGAAACATATAGTTTTTAAACGATACCATGATGTAATCATCTGTATCTGGCAGCCTTTCCGTCACTGGAATCCACTTCTGCTTCCGCAGTTCTGCCAACTCCTGGGCCATCTCCTGGTATGACCGGTCTATCTCTGCGAATCGTTCCGGATCAATGCCGGTATCCTCATATTTTTTCAAGCGCCAGTATATTGTCATAGCATGCTTTCTTACTTCTCTAACATCAATAACTGCTCTTTTCACTCCGCCCTCTATAGGCTTATCTGGTATAGTTAATCTCTCCATCTTCTTCTCCTTCCCTAAATGCCGATTTAGTAAATTAACTTCGTTCCACAGTCAGGACAATGCGATGGTTTCATGTCCTCATAATCGTCATTTCGTGCAACCTCATACCCACAATGCGGACATTCAATTCCATCATCTGCATCCTGCCCCTGGTAGCGAACTTTGACTCCATCTATAAACCTTCTCTTCATCGCGCTTATAGAATGCGCTGCTGCTTGTAACTGTAACGCTGACTCCTCAAGAAGTTCAGCCGTGTTTTCGACTTCTCGTCCGTATGGTGGTTTTCGATATGCCTCTGCATATGATCTAAGCTTTTTAATCAATTCTTCCATCTTCTACCTCCGCTAAATCCTAATTTCATTCATAGTTTCTATTTCTGCAATAGCCTTAAAAATGGGGTAAAACTGCTGTGGCACCACTGCATTTCCAAGAGCTTGTAACCGTCCCACTCTATCTCGAACGCCTGCTGCTACCCGTGGTATATCAGGCTCCACATCAAAATAATGATTGATTATGAAATTTCCGTCCACCCCACCGGAAATCCCATCAGCCATTCTACCCAATCCGGGTTGAGTTGCCCTCCGTTTCCCTGGCTCATGTTTTTCCGTTCCCTCTCCGTTATCATTCCTTTTTTCTCCAGCCTCTTTAACTGCTGGTAATTCCCCGTTCCCCCACATAATCCTGCTCCCGTTGTCGGTGTCGGGAACATTGCCACTTGATCGTTCAGATTTCTGCTCCGGTGCTCTGTATCCTTCCATCTGTTGGCTTGTCCCGTCCGGTAATCCCTTGCCTGTGGCGTTGCGAACATCTCTCGCATCACATCTCCCACTAAAGAATCCCGGCTCATCTGGCTTACTGGAAGAGTGCTGTTCTTCGCGTCCTGTGCTGTCGGAGTAGGCCACGATTGCCACCCGGTAACGTCTATGTCTGGCTCCGACAGCACAAGCTGGAATAAGAAATGTCCTTGTCCAATATCCACAGGCTTCCAGTTCAGATAAAATATCGGGGAGTGCCATTCTAACGATTCCAGCAACATTTTCTCCAACAATCCAAGTGGGCCGGAGTTCCTTGATAACCCTAACCATTTCCGGCCAGAGGTAACGGTCATCTTCCTTGCCTCGCTGCTTCCCGGCAACGGAGAATGGCTGACAGGGGAATCCTCCGGAAATAACATCAACTGTCCTTCTACCTGTTCGCTCATAAAAACTCTCTCCTGTTAATGTTCTAATGTCTTTCCATCTTTCAACGTCTGGCCAGTGTTTTTTCAATACTTTAGCAGGATAATCTGCCCATTCACATTGTCCTACGGTTGTGAATCCAGCCCATTCTGCCGCCAGATCAAGACCTCCTATACCACTGAATAAACTTAAATGTGTCAATTCCATCTAATTTCTCCTAAATTCTGCTATTGTTCACTACATCCCCCACTATCTACTTTAGTTTGTCATCCATCTTCGCCTTAAACATTGCTCTTAGATATTCCTCTGGATTATTTTTTGCAGCTTGAAATGCTTCTTTCTGTTTTCGTATATCCTCTATTGCCAGCCTGTATTTCGGACTATTTCTGACCTCGTTCCGGTATCCGTTTACTTCCTCTCTCGAAACAATACCTTTGTCAACGAGGATTCTTAATGTTGCCTGGGCATCAACGGCAATATTTATAATGTTTTCCTGAATCATCAATTCATAAAGCGCCTCATCCGGCTTATAATATTTATCATTACTTATAGCCACTTGCATTCTCCTTTCTTTAGAACACATCCCCAAACTGTGACCGCACCGCATCCGTGCAGGTAATCCGGATGTATTCGCCATCCATGTCCACAAACATCAGGCCCTCATAGCCTCCACCCTCAATGCCGGGACCGGTGATTACAACGGTCCCATAATAGACTCCCTGGGGCTCAGCAGATCCCGGCTCGTCTGCTTCTATGACCAGCGGTGTGGGATCAAATTCCGCTGCTGTAATCTGTCCTTTCGGCTGGTTTGTCGTTATTGTAGAAATACCTAATACACTGGTTGTAACTAAACTTAGTTCAATCAGCGCTGCTGCCAGTTTCTTTTGTAGACTCCACTTATATCGCTTTCTTCT
>JAUNGJ010000081.1 GCA_030524585.1 Eubacteriales bacterium
GAAGATCCAGCCGGAGAAGAGGATTCTGACGAGAAGGAAGAGGAAGCTGGAGAGAAAGATCCAGCCGGAGAAGAGGATTCTGATGAGAAGGAAGACAATGCCGGGGAAGACGAGGATAACAAAGAGGATCATCTTGATGAGAAGGATGATGATGTAGGAGAGGAAGGAACAGGAGAAGAAGAGAATCCTGATGAGAATGCCGGGGAGGATGAAACCGATGGAGAGGACTCCATAGACGAGAAGGAGGATTCTGACGGAGAAGACGAGACTGACGAAGAAGACAGTGACGAGAAGGGGGATTCCAAGGACGGCGAGGAGAGTGAGGAAGAGGACGGCTCCGATCAGGAACTGGATGAAGACCGGGCATATCATTATGATAACGGTACAATTGCAGTAGATGTAATTCTGGAAGAGGAAAGTACAGTTCCGGAGGATGCGGAGCTGGTTGTTAAGCCCATTACAGAAGAACAGGAGGAATATGCCAATCTGAGAGAAAAGGCTGAGAATACTGTGCTGGGCGAAGAGCCTGTGATCGATGTGGAAGAAGAGCAGGAGGAACCAACGGAACAGACAGAGGATGAGGATCTGGCTTTAGAGTCCGTGATCGATGCGGAAGAAGGATATGAAGAGCAAAACGAATTAGAAGAGGACGTACGCAGTGAGGATACGGCCAAGATGGCATTCTATGATATCAGCTTCTATACATCAGAGGGTGACTATTGTCCTGTAACGGATACCGCAACCGTTACCATGAATCTGAGTGAGGCAGATTATTGGAAAGATGCCGACGAAATTGCGGTGCTTCATTATCCGGAAGATGGGGATCCCACTCGCTTGGAACTGGTACAGAAGGAGGAAGATAGCAGCGGCCTTACGCTGACCTTCCAGACAGAAGGTTTCTCCGTGTTTGGCATCGTGGCGCTGACAGAGGAAGAACCGGTTACAGATGTTGTAGATGCTGTAGAAGAAGGCACCTTTGTCTTGACCTATACAAAGGGTGGACAGGAAGGAAAGATTACCTTTCTAATGGTAGATTCCGATGGGAATCGGATTCCTGGAGATTATACAAGAAGTAATATTATAGCTGAAGATGCGAAAAGATATGTTTTTGGAGAAAAGGATGCCTCTACGGAGACTACAGATTCTGTGGAAGATCGGATTGTTCCTGAAGTGGAAGGATACACTTATGTGAAGGCAGTGAATCCAGGTGGTATCAAATTCCAAAAGGGCAATGTAACCTGGACGGGTACACTGTATTCAGTGGCAACGGAGGGATATAGTGGCGCATATGGACCAGATTTTAAGGGATTAAGATTCTATACCAGTGAGCCAGTGTCGGACAAGCAATATTTATCATGGGGATATGGAGAGTATACGGTTACTCTGGTCTATAAGGAAAATACAGAATTCAATGACAAAACCTTTGCGATTGTGAATCAGGTGAATGGAAAGAATTATGCGCTGACTGCATCCAAAGCCACAGTTAATACTGTGTCCGGTCTTGCATCTCAGTCCGTTGTCATGACGCAGGAGGGTTCCTCCTATCAGGTACTTGGAGAGGTGACTCAGTGGACATTCCATAGACAAGACGATGGTACTTATACGGTTTCCACAATAATCATAGGAGAGGATGGAGAGGAGCATAAGAAATACCTGTTTTTCTGTGAATCTCCATATAATAACGAGAATGACGGAAGAGGTTCGCTTACATTAACGGATGTTGAGAATGCGTCAAGTATTATCGTTACCGAGACGGAAGATGGCCGCGTAACTATGGTGAGTGGTCAAAGCTGCATCAATATGGATATGAGTGGAGAAGCCCATAGTTTCTGGTGCTTTAATGACACAAGTAAGGAGAGCTCCAAACATTATCTCTGCAAAATTGCAGAAGCACAAGATTATTCAGGAGACTGGGCTATTGTCAACGTGGGAGGACAAAACGCCGCTAACGTAGCTATGCAGACAACAAGTATTAATACTGATAAGGACAGTAATCGTGCAGGGCGACAAGTTCAAGTTAAGGGATTGACAGATGATGACAATATAAAGCAGGTGCTCGGTCATGATGCAACGATATGGCACTTTGAAAAGCAGCAAGATGGAACTTATTATATTTCTACTTCTGAAATCCCTAGTAATAATGTGGTAGAATACTTGAATATCGGTGCTGCATCGGGTAGTTCTGTTACCTTGAAGGACACTCCCCAGCCGATTACGATTACGCCGGGTAGTGGTGAATATGCAGGAATGGTTCGCCTAACCAATTCTTCTGGAATGGCAGTGAATTTGTTCGACAGTACTGCTGAAAAGGGGTTTGGAAGCCTTAATGATTCAAGAAAAAATGAGTGGCAGACTTTGTGCATGCAAAGCTATGATGTTGTAACGACAACAGCGAATCACCCAAGTTCAGTTATCAATCTGTTTGATTATTGGTTAATAGAAAAGGAAGAACCCGATGACAGAGAGCAAGATGAAGGTATAAAAGAAGAGGGAATAAACTCTGACCATACCTTAAAATTTAGCTATCATGGGGGTAAAGGGGGGTATAACGGATGGACAGGAAGTAAGAACGTTTATCCCGATATTGTAAAGAACACACTCCAAAATGGTTATCCTGTTCTGAAAATTGAGGATGGAGAATCTCTGGATTATCTGTTCGATCCGACGGTGTTAAATACTTATAAGGAAAGCCATCGTAATGTGAGTGGATTGCTGCAGGTAGACAGTCAAGGCTACTCTTATTATAATAGTGCAGAAAATTTTGCAGAATATCATCAGGATACCAATAGCTTTACCCTCTATGACACCTGGGGCGTAAATCCAGGAGGAGGCAGTCCGAAAGGTCAGTTTTTTCCTTTCAATTCCATGGATGATGTTGTAAATGTTAAATCTATAGATCCTCAAATCAATCATTATCTCGGTCTGACATTGACTACTCGTTTTGTGCAGCAGTATGGAGGACATACCACCTCTGCCCGCACTACGGATACGGTCTTTAATTTTGCCGGTGATGATGATGTATGGATTTTCATTGATGATGTGTTGGTGGCAGATTTGGGAGGCATTCATGACCGTGCAAGTGTATCCATCAACTTTGATACAGGTGATGTAACCATTAACGATGAGAATGCCAAGAAGTTGAAAACACTATTTGAAGATGCAGGACAAGATGTTTCCGGCGACGAATGGAACGGAGAGACCTTTGCGGATAATACCTACCATACCCTGAAGTTCTTCTATCTGGAGCGAGGCAATACCGATTCCAACCTGTATCTGCAGTACAATCTGACGGAGATTCCTCTTACTGCGATCTACAAAGTGAACCAATATGGTGAACATGTAGCAGATGCAGAGTTTGCTGTATACAAAGCTGATGAAAACTATACGATTACTGATCCGGAACCAGCCTATGTAGGAGTCACCGATGATAAAGGAGAAATGGTTTTTGCAGATCCTGAGGGAATGCCATATTCCCTGAGTGAGATTAAGAATCTGTTTGGTGAACATTTTGTCCTAAAAGAGACGCAGCCGCCGCCAAACTACAGTCTTGTTTCTGATGAGATTCATCTATACATAAGTAATGGGCTGTTATTGTGTGACAATACTTATGATTCTGGTGTATGGTCCTCTACAACCTTGCAGGTAGCGGCTTCCAATACGCTGCAGATAGCAAATAACGGCGGAATCATCAATTATTATGATCTGAATGAGCATACAGGCAGTAAAGGAACACTGTTCGCAGTGGTTCTCAAATATGCAGGAAAAGGAGAAGCTGGTCTGATGACGGAGAGCAACTGGAATCCTGTATATGGCAACGACGAGAATGGATATACGATTGTGAATGACGGAGGGGACTTCATTAGCCAGGCCATTTACGCAGCGCAGCAGGCAACCAGGTATGGAAATGTATGCTTTTCCCTTTCTGCCAGCGGAGCAATGCAGTTGGAAATGACCAACCTGCCTGGTAACATCAGCAACTACTATTATATGTTGAAGGACGGGAATAAAGGAAATACCCAGTATACCGTTGCTTATTATTGGACCAGTGGAAGTCTGGCGGATGCTACCAGCAGTAATACTTATCGGATAGATGCGGAAAATAACACACATACGTTTGACCGCGCGTTCGGAGCTATCATTGAGGTTCCAAATCTTATTAACCGTCTGTTTGCCCAGAAGTTGAACGAAGAGGGGGAACTGGTGAACGGTGCAACCTTTGCATTGTATCAGGTAGAAGAGGAAGATTCTACAATATATTATATAGCCGAGGGTGGTACGCAAATTGAACTGACCCCTGATGCAGACAGAGACAACTGCGGAATCGCCAAAGTTAAAGATCAAGAGGCAGGATATACCTATCAGGTAAATGCCGAGACGGGAGTCATTACAGTTGAAAGTGTGGATGGGGATGAAACGCCCAAGGTTTCCTATCGTATTAGCCCTTATAAGGTAGCTGAAACGTTGGCGGAGCTATCAAAATCAGATGACAATCCCTCTGGCGAGAACGGCACAGCTACTTTCAGCGGGATAGAAAACGGAAAATATTATCTTCGTGAAGTTGCAGTTCCTACAGGCTATCAGTTGAATCCTACAGAAGTTATGGTATTGGTGGCAGACAATGCCGTTTATGCCAATGCGGGAACAGAGGATGATGGTGTAACGGTTGCCAGAGGCCCGGGTTATCTGGTTGCGACACTGAGCAAATTTGCTTCGGAGGGTGATATTGACAATACTTTATCTTGGCTCTATGAACAGATGCGTATTTCCGGTGCAAGCAATACCTTCTCGGCCTATGAAAACGAAGCATGGGAAAATTGGGGATACTTGAAGGAAAACAATTCAGGGATAATAGCCGAAAAAGGAGAAGATCCTCTTTCCATTTATCTGGAATATGCCCCGGAGAACAGCAATTCTCTCTTTAACTATACGGTAAATAGAGGGAGAGATGAGGATGGCATAGCCGATTCCATTCGGCGCAGACTTTATACAACTGTAGGCTGGTCCTATTATGAATTATATCAGGATGTTGAATATGGAGAAACTCATTGTGGAAATGCCAACTATACGAAGATTACGAATGCGGATGGCACTCCACAAGAAATCGCCAATTTATTTTCCCGTTCCACCTATATCCAGGTAATGGATCAGAAAGTAGACGGAGAATTGGAAATCAGAAAAATTGTAAAAAATGCTCCTCAGAATGATTCTACAGAGTATACCTTTACAGTACTTCTGAAAGATGCCAAAGATGCGCCATTGGAGGGTTCATATACCTACTGGATTTATAATCTTGTGACCACGACAGAAGAGGTCAATGGAGAAAACGTAACGAAAACCAGCCGGGAACCTGCAAAGGATGCAAGTGGGAACGAAATTACCGGAAGTATCCAAAGTGGTGGAACCATCACTCTTACGGACAGTCAGGTAGCTGTGATTGAGAAGCTTCCGGCAGGAACCAGGTACACAGTAGAGGAAGTGGTATCGGACACAGCGGACTATATCATTTCGGCAGTTCGTGATGAAGGTAAGGCTCAGGTTGGCTCAAATACCGGTACCGGGGAAAAATCATTTGATAATGAAGTTACCGGTACGCTGTATTGGTCAGTTACGACAGATGAAAATAAAGAGGAAATCATAGATAATACCTCAACCAATGTCATTTAGTTAATACTGTGTGTCCAGAATGGTTAGATTACCTATAAG
>JAUNGJ010000082.1 GCA_030524585.1 Eubacteriales bacterium
TCAACAACATAATCGAGAAATTAATAAAGGTATAAAAAACAATAAAAATGTTCAGCATGTGGAACACAATACACAAGAGGAAAATAACCTGCATAAATCCAGACGGTGAGACGAAATTCATCGCAATAATATTTTTAATTCCAAAATGCTGTTTATCAGACAGTTCAATAACTGCAGCAGAATTTGCATTCGCTGATTTCTTTTTATGCATCACCAATCGTGGAAAAATCGACATTACGGCTGATGCACCGCCCAGCATCAAAAACCAGTAGTTGTCACAAAAATTAATAAGATTTATATCATAAAATGCCGCAATACCTGCCGAAAAATACGTCAAAATCATTGCCGCATAGCCGGCCATTGTATCCCACAGATCACCGGATTGTGAGCATTGATTTGTACACCGCGCAAGATTTCCATCGACACCATCAAGTAAGTTCCAAAGCAAAAAACATAGCCAGCCAACAACTTTGACTGACATATTAGGTCCGAATGATACCAATGAAAAACCTACCAGCGTAAAAGCTATTGACCATTTTGTGACCGTTGTCGGCTTTACTTTTGTATTAATAAGGGGAAGTGTCATAAGAATAGAAATTGGTCTTCCAATCCAATGAGCAAAAATATTAAACCGTTCTTCTTTTCTCTTTTTTTCCGGCATCACGCGATTATAAACTTCTTGAAATGTCATCTTCCTTATCTCCCTAAAATTCCTTTAATCTTTTCCTTATAAGCCTCGACAACAATACTTCTCGAGAAATTCTTTTCTGCATACTGTCTTCCGGCTTGTCCCATAAACTTCCTAGTCTCATTATCCATTGCTAAGAAACGCTCAATTTTCTTTACCAGATCATCGACATTTCCACCATGATAAATGAATCCTGTTTGCTCATTGATTGCCGTTTCCTGACACCCCGGATTATCTGTGGTAATGATGAAACGCCCAGAGCTTGCATTTTCCAAAAGTACATTGCTCATTCCCTCTCCGTATGTAGAAGGATGAATAATCGCATGCGCTCTTGCAATAAATGGCTTTACGTCTTTCTGGCTGCCACGGTATTTTGCAATTCCTTGTTCACCAAGTTCTTCAAGCTCTTTCTCATAGTGATTTTCTGTCGGTTCAATAAAACCGAGCATATTGAACTCTGTGTTTGGATAATTTTTCTTAATCCTCTTTGCGGCTTCAATGTAATCGTCTACACCTTTATCATGTAGAATGCGTCCTATGTAATTAAATACTACCGGTTCTCCCTCAACTCCATTGCCACCATCTGGATACGGCTGTAAAGGATACCGCTCTGTATCAACACCAGAACCCGGAATCAGCTTATAATCGCCTTTAATCATCCCGGAGTTCAATGCCAACTGCATATTGGTGGAATTCTGGAACATGACACATGCTGCTCCTCTATATGCTGTTTTGAATAAGGTCATAATAAATGCCCGCATCAATCCGGTTTTATTCAAAACACTTCCCAACCCCGTGACGTTATTGATGTACGGTATTCCAAGCTGTCTTGCTGCAACGCTGGCATAAACATTGGGCTTCGCTGTGTAAGTCAATACCACAGCCGGTCTATATTTTTTGAACAACTTTCTGTAATGCAAAAACAGCTTACTGTCAGCAATAACATTCGTTCCGCGTCTATCTATGACTGGATCATCGTAAATATACGGAATATCTTTCATCAATTCAAACTTCGGGCCATTGGGACATGAAATAAGCATGTCATAACCTTCCGCTAAGAGTCCTTCGATGAGTTCCTTCCTAAAACAGTAAACGTCATCGTCATTATTCGTAATCAAAGCAATTAATGGCTTGCTCATTTCCTTTATCTCCCCAAAAACTTGTGTTATACTCTAACCTTTTTCTCACTATAATCCTTCCCCAGCACTGCAAACACTGTACGAAACATGGTTGCAATCTCGCCAAAGAAACTGAACTTTTCAATCGCCCAGAGATTGTATTCCATCTTTCCGGGCAGTACTTTTTCTACATACACTTTGTTAACATCATCAGCACCGTCCAGCAGCTCTGCCTCGTCCTTATAACGAATGCTGGCTTCTGATGTGATACCCGCTGGAAGTAGCAGTGTGGCTTTCATTTCAGTAGTATACTGATTTACATACTTCGGCACTTCCGGTCTAGTTCCCACATAAGACATCGTTCCGACAAGAACGTCCAGTAGCTGCGGAAGCTCATCGAGACGGTACTTCCGAAGGAAACCACCAATCTTCGTTATCCTGCTATCCTGCCCTACCGTTACCAAACTGCCAATCTTATCCGCATTGGCAATCATTGTGCGGAACTTATGTATTCGGAACTCTTTTCCATATGTAGTAACTCTTACCTGTCTGTAAAACACACCACCAGGGGAATCGATTGCAATCAGCACTGAAATAACCAGAATTGGAATAACCAAAACAATCAACATAATCAGTGAAACGACAATATCAAAGGCTCTTTTCAGAGCCAAACTGCATTTCCTTTTGGCCAGAATGTCATAATACTTCCGCACCTCTGGTGTTTGCATATCTTCCGGAAGGTCTTCCCATTTTCTCAAAATCATCCACTTATCCTCCCAGGACAACGATTAAACATACACTTTCACAACTTCTCTAAACATCTCCACCACATACTCCACATCCTCATCAGACAGCTTCGTATGAAGAGGCAATGTAATCAGGTTGTGGTAATAATCATAGGCATTGGGGAAATCCTTGATGTCCCAGCCATATGCTTTGTATGCCGTCATCATCGGCAGCGGCTTATAGTGAACATTGGTCGCCACGCCACGCTCGGCCAGCTTCTCAATGATCTCATTGCGCTGCTCGGAATCAATACCCGGAATTCTGGTCAAATACAAATGACCGCTGCTGACGTAATCTTCGCCGTAATGCTTCAGGTGAAACACACCCAACTCATCGCAAACTGCATCATACTTTACAATGATTTCTTTTCTTCTTGCCAGCATTCTCGGATAACGGTCGAGCTGACGCAGACCAATAGCTGCCATGATGTCTGTCATGTTGCACTTATACCACGGTCCGATAATGTCATACTCCCATGCGCCCAGCTTCGTCTTTGCCAGAGCATCTTTGTTCTGTCCGTGAAGGCTGAAAAGCTGATACTGCTTATAAATTGCTTCATCATCTACTCCCGGGATGTTCCAGGTAGCAGCCCCACCTTCTGCGGTAGTAAAATTCTTCACGGCATGGTAGCTGTAGGATGCGAAGTCAGCCGCCTCACCTGCCATTTTGCCATGACGGGATGCGCCAAGCGCATGTGCGCAGTCGGATACGACCGCTACACGACCAAGTGCCTCCTGAATTGGATTTGTGGCTTTGAACAAGTGCTTCTTATTCTCTACTGCCTGATAGATTCGCTCGTAATCACACATCACGCCGCCCAGATCAACTGGGATAATCGCTTTGGTTCGCTCTGTGATAGCCGCTTCCATTGCGTCATAATCCATCTCAGGAGCGTGTGTAATTAGATCGCCATCCTTCTGAGAATCTACGAAAATCACGGTAGCTCCACAGTGGATAGCTGCGGATGCAGACGCCGTATAAGTATAAGCAGGAACAATAACCTCATCGCCAGGACCTACGCCAAGAATACGAAGGTTCAACTCCTCCGCAGCAGTTGCCGAATTCAGGCAAACTTGCTTGTTTGTGTGGCAATACTCTGTCATACGACGTTCCAATTCCTTGGTTCTCGGTCCTGTGGTAATCCAACCGGAGCGAAGTGCTTCTGCCACCTCTGCAATCTCTGCTTCGGAAATATCCGGTGGACTAAATGAAATTGTTCTTTTTTCTACATCGTTATTAATCATGACTTATGTATTCTCCCTTTCCTCCGTGACACTATATCCTGCGTCTACATAATAAATGGAAGGCATCTGAGTAATGTATGAGTTATTACATTAGCACGATCCTATCCACATAAATTATCTGCAAAAGAAGCTCGGTGCTATACCGAACTACTCTATATAATTTTTCACCTATTCCTCATTTTGGTCAGCAACTTCCGGCGGAATGGGCTGTCTTTTATCAGTTGTTATATTGAAATCGGCTGTATCAGTCACATCGGCTTCTGTGTCGTTCATTACAAGCTCTCCATAGGAATAAGTGGAACGTTGTGTCCATATCCAACTATTACAATGCGTAGTCCCCTCTTGTTTTTTCTATTACACTCCCTACAATGCCCATAACTTCTAACATAGGAAATAACAGTTTCTTATCCATACAACCCCGTGTAAATTCCTTTACATGTATCGCCCAAAAACTTCGTCACATCCTCCACAATCAATGCACCGTGTTCGCAAAGACTTTTTTATTTACTTTTAAAACATCTTTGAAAACTAAAGACTCTAAATTCTCGTCACCGCCACCTCACCCATAACACGATCAACTATTCTCTCATTCTCTACACTCGTGCTTTTCTTCCCCATAGGATGAAACGTAGGCACGATCCTTTCCACGATCTCTACGATCTCTTCACTATTCTCATAGCTGGCCCTAGCAAGCTCCTCCAGCTGCCCCAAAAACTCCTCCGTGTCAAACGGTATCGGCTTTCCGATATGGATCAATTCATTGTCTGTCTTTTTCATTCCTTCTTCTGCCATCAGCTTCTCTTCGAACAGCTTTTCCCCCGGCCTTAGTCCGGAATACTGGATCTTGATATCCACATCCGGCGTATATCCGCTGAGCTTAATCAAGTTTCTCGCCAACATGTCAATCTTCACCGGTTCTCCCATATCCAATACGAAAATCTCCCCGCCCCAGGCATAGGTTCCGGCCTGAAGCACTAAACTTACTGCTTCCGGTATTGTCATGAAATACCTCACGATATCCGGATGGGTCACCGTTACCGGACCGCCCTCCTCGATCTGCTTTTTAAACAGCGGAATAACTGAACCATTAGACCCCAGAACATTTCCGAACCGGACTGCCACGAACTGCGTACCCGTTCTCTCCTTATTCTTTACACTCTCAATTCGAATACGGTGATTGTCTTCCAAGCCCACATGATCCATCGGATCTCCTGCCACCTGTCCATCTATCACCTTATCCCTATGGGCATGAAGAAATGGCAGCAAATCCATCCTTCCCGCTTTGCTGATGGCGTCCATACTCTGAATCACCATCTCACACAGGCGCTTGCTGGCTCCCATAATGTTGGTAGGGTTCACCGCCTTATCCGTACTTATTAAAACAAACCGTTCCGTCCCATTCTTCATGGCCGCATAGGCCGTTTTATATGTACCGATCACATTATTCTTGATCGCCTCGTTGGGGCTGGTTTCCATAAGGGGCACATGCTTGTGCGCGGCCGCATGATACACGATATCCGGTTTGTATTTCTCGAATACCATATTGATTCTTCTGCTGTCACGGACAGAACCGATCAGCACGACCAAATTTAAGTTCGGATATTTTCTTCTCAATTCCTGCTCAATGTCGTAGGCATTATTCTCATAAATATCAAAGATGATCAGCTGCTTTGGCCCATGTCCGGCAATCTGACGGCACAGCTCGCTTCCGATGGACCCTCCGCCTCCTGTAACCAGAATAGTCTTGCCTCTGAGATGCAGGAAAATCTCTTCCATCTTTACCTTGATCGGC
>JAUNGJ010000083.1 GCA_030524585.1 Eubacteriales bacterium
ATTACCCTGGTCGGCGAAGGAAAGGCGATGGATGAAATCGCTGCGGGAATCCAGATGGCAGTTGCAAAGAGATGCTTTGTAATGGCAAAGAAGGCAGGAGCTACCGAGAGCATCACCCTGACCGGAGGCTGTGCAAAGAATGACGGATTGAAGCAGGCGATTGAGCATGTACTGAAATTAAAGGTCGTGGATCTGAGTATCGACCCACAGCTTATGGGAGCTTTAGGAGCAGCAGAATACGCGCGTCAGAAAGGATGGTAAAAGATGAAGGACAGAACAGTGAAAAGACCGGGAAAGATAAAAAAGGCATGTATCATTACCAGTATTGTACTTGTAGTATTATTTATCGCTACATTTCTGACTTACATATTCAACTGGGATATGAGACTGATGGGAGTTGTGTACAAGAAGCTTGGAAAACACTATGACGGTATGGAAAGGGAGCGGAGCTTTTAATGGTATTGTTTGACCAACTGATTTCGGATACGGAAGGTTTGCTGCCGGAGAAAAGGAAGGTGTGGAAGTACCATTCGGACAGATTGTGGCCGCAGACAAAAGAGAACGAGATTATTATGATGAGAGAGACGGCTTTTGAACTGGGAGGAAGCGGAAAGCCCTCTGTAAATTATACCTGTGTTACCAGTGACGAGTCTAAGGTTCCGGAAGATGAGATCCTTTTGTTCGGGCCGGACCTTTGCAGCATCAAATCCAATACGCCCTTTGCCAGAATTGCATTTTTGCAGGTGGAGGAAATGAACACGGATGAGGAAGCGCATAAGGCCATTCGGAATCTGGAATATATGAAATATCATATCTTCCCAAAGGGATATATGATCCGGGCTTCTTCCATGAATTACCGGGAGCAGGTGCGTATCGGAAAGCGGGAAATCAAGGAAGGGATTTCATTTGAAACGATTGGAAATACGTTTATCGAGAGTTATAAAAGGAATCCTCTGGTAAAGCATGTGCGTTTGATTTTTATTACAGAGCAGCTTCCTGCGTTTGCAAAGCTGGTAGAATATGCCGGAAAGTCAGAAGGAATCATCAAAGCTCTGGATCACATTATGGACGGTCTGGATACGGACTGCCAGCACTGTGATATGAAGATTATCTGTGATGAAGTGGAAGGAATGCGGGAGATGCATTTCAAAAAAGCCGGACTGATATAAAGAATGAAGGGATATGAAAGATAAAAGGAGGAAGGACATGAGAACAGACAAACTTGTTCAGAATCTGGTGGACGGATACGGAAACTGGGTGCAGAAGGATTGTGAAAACTGTGCCGGCGGTACGGCGCGGATGACAAAAGAGCTCTATCCGTATACATCCATCTTTTCGCCGGTACAGGTGAACCGAATGACGATTAAGAACCGTATCGTCATGGCGCCGATGGGAAATGTTCAGATGTGCGAGGAGGATGGACGTCCCAATAATAAGATGCAGCAGTATTTTTTTGCGAGGGCAAAAGGAGGGGTAGGACTTCTTACCACCGGCCTGATACCTATCAGCCACGGAATCGACACGACGGTAACGGAGCCGGGAAAGCTGTCTTATTTTCCGCGCATTGACAGAAGCCGTACCGCATTGGTAGGATGGCGCGATCTGGCGCAGGGATGCCATGCTTACGGAAGCCGGATTTTTATTCAGCTTACGCCGGGACTCGGAAGAGTGGGCCCGCCGACCTGTGTCATTAATGAGTATAAATTACCGGTATCCGCATCCATGAATCCGAACTTTTACATACCGGAGGTGCCATGTCTGCCATTGACCGACCTGCAGCTTAATAAGATTGTGAAAAATGCGGGGCAGGCGGCGATTGACGCGAAAACGATGGGACTGGACGGCGTATATCTGCACGGTCACGAGGGCTATCTGTTAGACCAGATTACCAATCCGGCCTTCAACAGAAGAAAGCTGGGAAAATATGCGGACTGGCAGAGATTCGGAATTGATATGATTCAAGAGATCCGCAAACGTGTGGGAGACGCATATCCGATTATGTATCGGATCGATCTGTCTCTGGCGCTGAATGAGACCTACGGAAGCCGCATGGATTCCGTTCGTTCCCTGAAGAATTTTAAAAACGGACGTACCATCCACGACACGCTGGACTATATGGAAAACCTTGTAAAAGCAGGCGTTGATATGTTTGACGTTGACCTTGGATGCTACGATAACTGGTGGCTTCCGCATCCGCCTGCAAGTATGCCGGCAGGATGCTTCCTGGAGGTTTCCAAGGTTGCCAGGGATTACTTTAAGAAAAAGAATATCCGTTCCAACGCCGGGCTGGAGGTGCCGATCGTGGCAGTCGGAAAGCTTGGCTACCCGGATCTGGCAGAAAAAGCGCTGCGGGATGGCATGTGCGATATGATTATGCTTGGACGTCCGCTGTTAGCCGACCCTGACTGGTGCGTGAAGGCATTTGCAGGAGAGGTGGAGAAGATTCGTCCTTGTATCGGATGCCAGGAAGGATGCATCAATGAGTTTATCGAGGGAGGTCATATCCAGTGTGCGGTGAACCCAAGAACCGGATTCGAGGATGTGATTCCGGAGGAGGCAGAAAAGGCGGCTGTTCCGAAAAAAATCGGCGTGGTAGGAGCCGGCCCCGCAGGAATCCAGTTTGCCATTACGGCGGCTAAGCGAGGCCATCAGGTAGAGCTGCTGGAGAAGAGCGCCGAGATCGGCGGAAAGGTGATTCCGGGAAGCGTGCCGAAGATTAAATACGAATTTGAAAACTACCTTGCATATCTGAAGAATGAGGTGGCGTTAGCTTCTGCAGGCGGAAATCTGTCTTTGAAGGTAAATACGGAGGTTACCAATGACTGGCTTAAAGATCAGGAATATGATGCCATCGTATTTGCAAATGGAACGAAAAGCGGAATGCCGCCGATTCCCGGGATTGAGGAAGCAAATGTTGTGCAGGCTACCGAGCTTCTTGTAAAGCCTGAGCTTTTGGGCGATGCAAAGGATGTGGTCATCGTAGGCGGCGGAGTGGTCGGATGTGAGACTGCGTACTGGCTGAGCTACGAGCAGGGACGGAAGGTAAAGGTTGTAGAGATGATGGAAAACTTTATGGACGGAACCTGCACGGCAAACCGCGGACACCTGATTCACTATATGGAGAAGGCAGGAGTGGAGCTGATTAACTGCGCGAAGGTTGTGGCACTGAGAAAAGGCCAGATGAAAATCAGCCGGAATATCAGCAAAGGCGTTCCGGATCCCTATGTAACATGGCAGCCGATACTTCCGAAGAATATTGCCAATCCACTGGCGAAGAAAGTGGGTACGGAGACTAGAAACCAGGTGCTGAAGGCGGATCTGGTCGTGCTCGCCACCGGAGGAAGGGCGGATGAGACGCCGTATCTGACCGCCCAGAGAGAAGGCATTGCGGCGGAAGTCTATAACATCGGAGACAGCTTCCACGCAGGACGTGTGCTGGAGGCTTCCAGAGCGGCAGATTATCTGGCGCGCAGAATATAACCGTTCTATAATGGTTGAATGGCATACAGAATATAACAGGACAGCATACAGAAGATGACAGTCTGATGGTATGTGATACTGCATACAGGCGGTTCCGGAAATACTCCCGGAACCGCCTGCTTTGTGATGGTTATTCGTTTTCGTTTTTTCTTTTTATATAGTCCGGAATTGCCGTGCCGAAGAAATCGAGAAAGGAGTCTATCATTTCCTTTTCATGGGCAGGATATACCTCCAAGGCCATTAGCATCGCCATACCGTCAATCGCGGCGGTCAGGAAGGAAGCTGCAATATATTTCTCCTTTGTGTCAGAGATACCGAAGGTGGGGGCAATCAAATCACCGGTACTTTTGATAATTTCCCGGTAAATGTTCTCCATCTGCTCTTTTTTCTGATCCTCTTTATGATTCCGCACCAGTTCTGAAAGAAGAGATAAATGAAGAATCTGCTCATCCTTTCTGGCAAGTCTTAACGTGATTTCTTTCTTGATGTCGTTAAGAAGCTCTTTTTGGTCTTTTTTGCCGGATTGATAGTCGGTTAAAATTCTCGGTGCAAAATGGATGGATTGATTGACAATGTCCTGAAATAATTCGTCTTTATTTTTATAGCTGTAATAAATTGCCCCGGTTGTCAGACCGGCTTCTGCGGCGATTTCACGCATAGAGGTCTTTTCAATGCCTTTTTCTTTTACTACTTTTAAAGCGGCGTCTAAAATCCTTTTTTTTCTGATTTTTTCCTTTTCTTCTGCGGTCATAGTATCACTCTCCTTAAAAGGATATTCGGTAAAAACTGTATACAGTATAACATATCGAAAGCGATGGAAAAAGAGTTGACAAAAAACATAACATTTGTTATGTTAAAATCATAACAAGTGTTATGATTATTTTATACAAAGGAGGAAATGAGATGTTATTTTATGAGTGGAGTAACATGGCGGGAAATTTGTTGGTGGTAGGATTCTTTCTCGCGCTGGTCGTGCTGAACGAGCTTACCAGAAGGAGCAAGATATTGGGAATTGGCTTTTTTGTAGTCTTTCCGATTATCGCTACGATTTTTATCTGGCCACATACGGTAACGGCAGAGAGCGGGGTTACAAGCTGGTTCCACTGGGCGAAGACCTATTCTGCGCTGGCAGGATGCGTGGGATTTATGGCGATCCGGTACATACCGAAATTGCAGAAAAATAAGATTGCACTTTGCTTCCCGCCGCTGATTCTGGTAATCAACATTATGGAGGCAGTGGTGAGAGATTTTCAGTGCTTCGGAATCAATGAGGTTACGGAATCCGGATTGATTATCGGAGGAACCTGGAATATTCTGAACGGACTTGCCGGCATTTTGAATGCGGTGACCGTATGCGGATGGATGGGAATCTACATCAGCAAGGACAAATCTCAGGATATGATGTGGCCGGATATGTGCTGGTTCTGGATCGTAGCCTATGACGTATGGAATTATGCGTATGTCTACAATACCTCATCCGATCGCTCTACCATGTGTGGTATTGCGCTTCTTGCGTCCTGTACCTTTGCGGGATTTGTAATTAAGAAGGGAGCGTGGCTGCAGCACAGAGCGCATACCCTTGCGCTGTATATGATGTGTCTGTTTACCTTCCCGTCATTATTTACCACACCGGAGCTGATGGTATATTCCACAAATTCACCGGTGGCGCATATGCTGATTTCCGGTCTTGCGCTGGCAATTAATGCGGCAGTAGCAGTATATCAGATTTACACCATAAAGAAGCAGAGGAAGAATCTGTTCAAAGAAGAGCTGTATACACATCTGGAGTGCTACAAAAAGGTTGCAGAAAAAGCATAATATAAAAATTTGCGGTAAGGGCAGTGAGCTATAAGGAAGCATTGATGAAATTATATCATATCATTCACACAGAGTTTTTTATTTTCAGAAATATCTGGATTGATGCTTTCAGCGTTCCAACAGAACGCGCAGCCTTCACCGCAGGTGACGATCTCAGGGGGTGGTATTGTATTCTTCGCGTAAAAGAAATATAATAATAAAGTCGGAGATACAAGTATGTACTATATGACTTTGAAAGATACAAGTGAAAAAGGAAAGGCGGTTGCTGAATGAGCGAATATAAAATCATGATTGTTGATGATGA
>JAUNGJ010000084.1 GCA_030524585.1 Eubacteriales bacterium
TCATATCTTCTTATGATTCGTCGGAGAAACTCTTTACCCAAACAAAAATCACGATTGCAGTTGCGATAAATAATTCCCCAAAAATTACAGAGATATTCCATATTTCAAAGTAGAAATGTCCAATGAAATAGACTGCTAAAAATATCAAATATATTCCAACCGAATACATGATATTTTTATAAACTTGAGTACGTTTTTGTTCCCTGACTAACATTTGTTTCTGTTGCTGTTCCAGAATTTCTGTTTTGACCGATAACTCATCTATTTCTGATGGTTTTAACAGATAATCCACAGTAACATCGAATGCTTTGCTCAGTTCAACCAGCTTTTCTACTTCGGGTATGACCTGTCCACTTTCCCATTTTGAAATTGACTGTCTTGAAACTTTAAGCTGTTCAGCCAGTTGTTCCTGTGTTAAATCCCTGCTTTTGCGTAATGTTATAAGTTTTTCTGCGAACTCCATATGCGTTCCTCCTTTTGATTTTGTGTATAAATCTTATCAAAATACCCATTTTCATGCCAGCAAGTGAACTATACAATTACATAACAAACAGTGGAATTTAAACGATTTCTTGTATATCTTGTTTATTGTTACCTTATCACACATGACATTGGTGCAGAACAAAGAAGTATCAAAAAGGCGTATCCCGCCCCTTATAAACCGGGCAGAATACGCCTTCTGATTTTGTACAGTTTTCGACTTGACAAGAATGGCAGCATATTGCGATAAATCCTTTCTCTTCAAGACTATTGTTTTCTATCTATTTTCCTTCGTAGCAGATTACACTGTCCACATCATACTTTGCGAGCTTCTCTCTGCCCTTCAGGCCTGCAAGCTCCATCAGGAATACGATCTTTACTACTTCGCCGCCAAGCATCTCCACCATCTTGGCTGCAGCTTCGATCGTGCCGCCCGTAGCGATCAGATCATCAATCAAAACCACCTTCTGTCCCGGCTGTACTGCATCCTTATGCATCTCGATCACCGCGCTGCCATACTCAAGGTCGTACTCCATAGACACGGTCTCCCGCGGAAGTTTCCCTTTTTTACGAACCAACACAAATGGTTTATGCAGATTATAAGCCACCGGCATTCCAAAGATAAAGCCTCTGGACTCAGTTCCCGCAATCACATCAAATTCCAGGCCTTCCAGTCTCTTCTGGATCTCATCAATGGCAAGCTGTAATCCATCCGCATTCTGCAGAACACTCGTTACATCACGGAAGATAACTCCCTCCTCCGGAAAATCCGGAATACTCATTACATATTCTTCAAGTTTTTTCATCGGTACCCGCTCCTTAGTAAAATAATCCAAACTCAGTATAGCATAAATTCCACAGAATATCTATACTTTATCACCTGCAAGATATCTTGCCACACAGACGCCGCTTGCGGAAGCATGGGACAGAGAATGGGTCACGCCGCTGCAGTCGCCGATGACAAAGAGTCCCTTGTGCCTGGTCTCTAAATGGTTATCAATCTCCACTTCCATATTGTAGAACTTCACTTCCACGCCATAGAGCAGGGTATCATCATTGGCAGTTCCCGGCGCAATCTTATCCAGCGCATAAATCATCTCGATGATGCCGTCCAGAATACGCTTTGGTATCACCAGACTCAGATCTCCCGGGGTTGCCGCAAGGGTCGGCGTTACATAGCTTTCAGCAATTCTGGCCGGCGTGCTTCTTCTTCCGCGGATCAGATCTCCAAAACGCTGCACCATGACGCCGCCTCCCAGCATATTGGATAGTCTCGCAATGCTCTCTCCATAGCCGTTGCTGTCCTTGAATGGTTCTGAAAAATGCTTGGATACCAGCAGCGCGAAGTTGGTATTCTCCGTGTGGAGCGCCGGATCTTCGTAGCTGTGCCCGTTGACAGTAACGATGCCGTTGGTGTTCTCATTTACCACGACACCCCGGGGATTCATGCAAAAAGTCCGCACCAGATCTTCAAATTTCTCCGTTCGGTACACAATCTTACTTTCATAAAGCTCATCCGTCAGATGGGCGAATACCTCTGCCGGAAGCTCTATCCGCACACCGATGTCCACCCGGTTGGATTTGGTGGGGATCTCCAGCTCCTGACAGACGCTTTCCATCCACTTGCTTCCACTTCGCCCGGCAGAAATCACACAGTTTGTACAGGTATAAACCATATCTTTGGTATAAACCTCATATTCCTCCCCACTTTTCAGCACCTTTTCTACCGGAGTCAGGAAATGGAACTCTACCTTATCCTTCAATTCGTTATAAAGGTTTTCCAACACCACATAGTTGATATCCGTTCCCAGATGGCGAACCGATGCATCCAGCAGGTGCAGATCATTTTGCAGGCAGATTTTCTTGATCTCCGTATTGGCAGTAGAATACAGCTTCGTACCCTCCCCGCCGTGGGAAATATTGATCGCGTCCACATACTCCATCAGTTCAATGGCTTCTTTCTTGCCGATATACTCATGAAGAGTCCCGCCGAATTGATTGGTAATATTATATTTTCCATCAGAAAATGCCCCGGCGCCGCCAAAGCCATTCATAATCCCGCAGCTCTTACAGTGAATGCAGGCCTTGATCTTCCTGCCGTCAATGGGACATTTCCGCTTCTCAAGGCTGTTGCCCGCCTCAAATACCGCAATCTTCAGTTCCGGTCTCAGCTTAACCATCTCATACGCCGAGAAAATACCTCCCGGTCCTGCTCCAATAATAATCACATCATATTTCATAATCATTTCTCCCTTTACATGAATTGTCTGTCTTACTTTCGTAAAATGTCTACTGTGTGTCCTGTGGCGCCCATCAGATCCATACGCTCGCAGGTTGCCAGATGATACTCTATAAAATGCTCAAATTCTTCTTCATCCAGTGCGTTCAAATACGGTCTCATATAATTAGCCGCGCCGTCTGCTGCAATAATCTGAATCCGCTCTAACTCTGCCTGCCGGTTCAGTTTTTCAATATCCTCCAGGCGTACAAAGCTATACAGCTCATTGGACTTCTCCGTACAGTGAAAGGCAGCATCCAGCATTCCATTCTCCAATGCTTCCTTGATATGTCTTTCCTTAAAAGCATAGGTAATCACACTGAATTCATTCATAATGTAGGCCACTAAAAGGATGCCTCCGGTTTTTAGAACTCGCTTCGCCTCTTTTAATGCTTTCAGCTTCTGATCCTCTCCATGAAGATGATACATAGGGCCGAACAGCAGCGCCAGATCAAAGGTTTCGTTCTCAAATTTCTTCAGCTTTAAGGCATTTCCCTGATAGGCCTTTACCTGGCTGCATTTTTGCTTTAACCTCCCCAGATTGTGCTTCACCAATTCCACCGCCGACACATCATACCCTTCCTCCGCCAGTGGAATACTATAACGTCCGGTTCCGGCTCCGATATCCAGAATCCGAATCTGTGATCTTTCTTTTCCGGTCTCTTTGACAGTTTCCTCCAGATATCTATGAATATATTTCATGGAGGTTATATACTCCACCTGTCCATGACGGCTGTTCAGGCGTTTATCTTCATTAAATTTATTATAATACTCTTCCAAGGTTGTCATGCATATTCTCTCCATATTCTACTCTATTTCTCACTCTATTCAGTATAACAAGCTTCCGAAGCGGCCGCAATGAAAATCCTCTCTCATTGCAGTTTCCTTTTATTCGTGTTATATTAAGAGATAGAAATTCAGTAACATCACGGAGGAAATAAAAAATGTCTTACTGTACCGAATGCGGAACAAAACTAATTAAAAAACACTTAGATAACGAAGGTGAGATTCCTTACTGTGAAACCTGCAAAGCCTTCCGCTTTCCAACCTTTAATACCGCCATCAGTACCATCGTGTATACCCCGGACACCAAAAAGATTCTTCTGATTAAGCAATACGGAAAAGACCGCAACATTCTGGTGGCAGGGTATGTGAATAAAGGTGAGTTTGCCGAACATGCGCTGGCAAGAGAGGTTCGGGAAGAAATCGGTTTAAACGTGATAAGCTGCTGCTTTAATAGAAGTGAGTATTACGAGAAAAGCAATACCCTGATGTTAAACTTTGCCTGTATGGTTGATTCTGACGATTTAAGCGGGGTAACCCCGGAGGTAGACTATGCCGCATGGTATACTCCCGAAGAAGCCAGGGAAGCCATCTATGACGGAAGTCTGGCAGAACGGTTCCTTCTGTATTGGCTGGATAAGCGAACCTACTATGATCCGGCCCATGAAACCTATCATTTTTAAGATAATTAAGTGTGCATTCATAAGATCTGAATGATACAAAAATACCCTGACGGGCAGGCACAGAAGAGAATTGTACCTGTCTGTCAGGGTATTGCTTATGCTACGTGAAATCCGCTGGAAGTAACATGCGCCACCTGGCTTCCCAGCTCATCGGTCACTTCTACCACATAGTAACACATGGAGCGGCCGTCCTTCACCTGCTTTGCCTCTGCAATCAGCTTCTTTCCCTTCGCTCTTCCAAGGTAAGTAATCTGAGCCGTCTGGGACACCACCGTCTTCCCCTGCCAGTTAGATGCCACCGCAAATGCAAAATCCGCAATGGTGAAGATTGCCCCGCCCATCACACCACCGACCGCATTGTAATGATGCTCGTCAAGCTCCATGGTAATCTTGGCATAGCCTTCCTCCACTTCTTCGATCACTGCTCCGTTCACCGTAGCATAGCGGTCATTTGCAAACCGTTCCTGTATCTCTCTTAAAATCTTTGTATCCATAGTGTCCCCCTCTCTGCCACATTCTCACGTTACTTCAAATGCAGATCAATTCATGATTGCTTCAATATCTTCAATGGTTCTTGGAATGATTCCCGACAGATTCTCACATCCATTCTCTGTTACCAGGCAATCGTCCTCCAATCGGAAGCCAATTCCCCACTCCTCGTGATAGATTCCTACGTCAATGCAGAATGCCATACCCGGTGCGATCACATCCGGCGTCTTTACCACATCATGTACATCAAATCCAATGTGATGTGCTCCGCCATGCCACATGTATGTTCCAATCTCATCAAAGGATTTCAGAACACCTGCATCCTTCAGCCTCTCACAATTGTATTTACGGATGATTGCATCCACATCCTTCATCTTCATGCCCGGCTTCACAATCGAAAACATGTAGTTGGAGGTTGCCAGTGCGCACTCATAAAGAAGCTTCTGCCTGTCACTGTAACGTCCGTTGCAGGGCCATCCTCTGGACACATCCGTAATCAGATTGTCGTACTGGGCACCCACATCATTGAGAACCATATCTCCGTCCAGCGCCTGTCCCTGGTATCCATAATAGTGGATACAGAAATTATTCTTTCCTGCCGAAATAATCGACGGGAATCCTGGTCCCTTCGGTCCGAACTGCCCAAGCGCATGATCAAATTCTGCTTTATACTGATACTCATACATTCCCGGCCTGGAAGTCTTCATCATTGCCAAAATCCCGGCTTTTGTAATCTTTTCCGCCTCTTTCAGTGCTTCAATCTCACAGGGCTGTTTGATCAGTCTCAATTCGCGTACAAGGGCGTTGGCATTGCCAATCTGCAAATAAGGCATATGCTGCTGAGCATATCTCAAAAACCTGTGTGCCGGCCGGTCAATATCTG
>JAUNGJ010000003.1:0-45344 GCA_030524585.1 Eubacteriales bacterium
TTTTTAATAAATGTAATTATCTTCCGCACTTTTCTTACTCCCATCTTACTTTATTGATATCGAATCCGTGGATCCAGAAGGGCATAAACCAGATCGACAACAAGCATAACCACTGCAATAGAAATTGCCATCACCAGATAAATTCCCATTAGTGTCGGATAGTCGCGCTGGTTGATTGCAGTCAAAACCAAAGTTCCCATTCCCGGCCATGCAAACACCGTCTCAATCAACGTCACACCGGTAATCAGGTAAGCCATAGAAATACCAAAAATTGTTACCGTAGGTAAGATTGCATTCCGGAAGATATATTTGTAAAAAATCTTCTTCTCACTCATGCCGGTTGCCCTCAGACTCAGTACAAATTCCTCATTTGTCACCTGAAGAACCGATGATTTTGCGATTCGGAAATACTGCGGGATCAGGATTGCCGTCAAAGTAACTGCCGGAAGTATCAAATGAATTAAAATATCCCTGATATATGCCCAGCCTGTATAATTCACCCGCACTGTTGACATTCCGTAGGAAGGAAGCCATCCGAGTCCGCTGGCAAATACAATAATCAGCATAAGCCCAAGCCAGAAGGAAGGAACGGAATTCATAATATAAGAGAAGCCAGAAAAGAGCCAATCTGTCAGCCTTCCTTCATGCCTGGCTGCATGGATGCCCATGACCGTCCCCAAAAGGAGCGCCAGAATGCCGGATACAAGACCTAAAAGCAGTGTAGCTCCCACCTTTTCTCCGATCATGTCCGTTACCGGTCTGTCATAAATAATCGAATTTCCCAGATCTCCGGTAGCTGCTGTCTTTAAATAATTGACAAACTGCACTGCAAGCGGCTGATTTAACCCATATTTCTCTTCCAGCTCTATCCTCAGTTCCTCATCATGGTTGTCCTTTCCCATCAAATAATTAATCGGATCGCCGGGCGTAGCATGGATGATTATAAAATTAATTACAAACACTACCAGCACCGTCAGAATTCCAGTACCGATTCGTTTTAACACATAACGCAGCATAGGGACCTCCTGTTCTTTTACTTTGTTAGATTTTTAACTTGCAAGAGTAACAAAGAAGGACAGAGCAATCCTCTCATCAAGACGTCTCTGTCCCCATTTTCAGCAAAGTTTAATCAATATTTTTCATGATTATATCAAGTATCTTCCGCCGAATCTATTTATTTTTGTACAATTTTTTAACGATTTTTATTTATTTTTTACAAAAGTATATCCTTTTCTGCTATACTACCCGTATAAAGGAGGTATTACTATGCTGATAGTCCATGAATTACTGGAACTTCCCCTATTTCAAAATTTTCGGCTGGTTGCCGGCGAAAAGGGGCTTGGCCGTCCTATTTTGAACACTACGATTTTGGAATACGAGACATACATCAATGGGTTTCAGGTATTCCACCCCGGCGATTTCATCCTTACGTCCCTCTTTTTTGCAAAAGATGACCCGAGCCTTATTAAACAGTCTCTCTCAGAACTTCTCGCCCGTGAAATCGCAGCTGTCGCCGTCAAAACCACCTTCTACAGTGAGCTTCCGGCCGATGTGATCGCATATGCTGATGAAAAGAAATTACCTATTTTTTTATTTGATGAAATATATATGGAAGATATTATTGTCGGAATTAATGAGGTTATCAAAAAGAAAGAAGCCTACCATACCGATGAGCGCATTATGCAGAAATTTATCAATCCCAGATCCCTGCACGATGTGGTAACCTTTGCCGGTCAGTTTTGCCATTTTGCTTATGGGCGCTACTTTATTGCCTGTCTGTCACCCATTTCTTCCAGCATAAGTATAGAAAATATTTTTAATTATTTGTCATATCAGTATAAATCTCTAAAGCAGAATCCTGAAGTCGGCTTTGTCAAATACCAGAATAAAATGTTTTTAATCTACAATTTTCCGGCTGATGTCTGTCCTGACATCCGTCAGATCATTACCACCCAGCTTCAGACAGTCTCTGCAAATCTGTCCGACTTCTATTGCGGTGTTGGGGATATTCAAACAGAGCTGATTAATTTTGATACTGCTCTGGAACAGGCCATGACTGCGAACTATATTGCTGTCTTTAAGCAGCAGCCTTTTTTGCATTATTCGGAAACCGGCATTTATCAGTATATCTATCCTTTGCTGCATAACAGGCCGTTCATGAAAGAATACGAAAATACTATACATATCCTGACAGAGTATGATACAAAATATCACTCCGAATTATTTGAAACTCTGCAGGTCTACGTAAAATACAACGGCAAAATATCCGCTACTGCCAAAGAATTTTTTCAGCATCCCAATACGATACGCTATCGCCTACAAAAAGCAGAAGAATTGCTAAACACAGAAAATTTTTACGAATATATTTTCCTTGTCATCCATATTTATGAGTTAATGCAGGCAAATAATTGTAGAAAAATATAAATTTTTAAATTTCTTTTGTGCAAAAATAAATTGTCTGATTCTCCCACATTGTTATAATTAAATCAACATATACGATTTTGAAGTGAGGAGATGGTAAAATGAGGACATCAAAAGAGATTATTGAAAAAACTGAAAAATATGGCGCACACAACTATCATTCTAAGGAAGTAGTTTTTGCCACTGCTTCCGGCGTACATGTGACCGATCCAGAAGGTAATACTTATTTTGATATGCTGAGTGCCTATTCGGCATTGAACTTTGGACACAGACATCCGGAAATCGTAGCTGCTGCGAAGGAACAGCTTGATGCTGTGACTCTGACATCCCGCGCCTTCCATAACAACCTGCTCTGTGACTTTTACGAATCACTCTGCAGTCTGACCGGAAAGAATATGATACTTCCTATGAATACCGGTGCGGAGGCTGTCGAAACCGCACTGAAAACTGCTCGCCGCTGGGGTGCCTTCGTCAAAGGCGTAGAAGATGGAAAACAGGAAATCATCGTCTGCAATAACAATTTCCACGGCCGCACGATCTCCATCATCTCCATGAGTTCTGATCCAACCTGCCGCAGGGGATTTGGTCCATTTACGCCAGGATTTATCAACATAGATTACGGCAGTATTGATCAGCTAAAGGCAGCCATCACTCCCAATACTGTAGCGTTCCTAATGGAACCCATCCAGGGAGAGGCCGGAATTATTATCCCTCCTGAAGGATTTATGAAAAAATCGTCTGAAATCTGTAAAGAAAATAATATACTCCTGATTGCAGATGAGGTACAGACAGGATTTGCCCGAACCGGAAAGATGTTCGCAAGCGAATGGGAAGATGTTGTTCCTGATATTTATGTGCTTGGAAAAGCGCTTGGGGGCGGTATCATGCCGGTATCTGCCGTCGCTGCTGATTCTGATATTTTAGGTGTGTATGAGCCCGGTTCCCACGGATCCACCTTTGGCGGAAATCCACTGGCATGCGCTGTTTCGATTAAGGCGATGGAGTTACTGGTAAGAGACAATTATCCAAAAATGGCTTTTGAAAAGGGTGAATATTTCATGTCACATTTACGTGAAATTAAAAACCCGGATATCAAAGAGATTCGCGGCAGAGGACTACTGATCGGCATGGAATTCCATGTTCCGGCAGCACCCTACGTAAAAGCACTGATTAAAAATGGAGTTCTCGCAAAAGAAACCCATGAAATGACCATCCGCTTTGCGCCGCCAATCACAATTTCTTATGAGGAAATGGATACCGCTCTTGCAGGAATCCGCAGGGCGCTGACCAAAGAATCTTAAGCATTTTGACAGGCTCATGTGAATATATAGAACAGCTCCGGTATTTTCCGGAGCTAAATTATTCACTGCCTACAGAACCTGCCACTGACAGCTCCCTTCCAATGCCTTACAACACAAAAAAATTGCGCAAAAGCGCAATTTTTTACTTACAGCTTCTTTCTTAAATTTAAAACAATTCAGATGATTTTCAATCTCAACAAATCTGTTTCTAATGCGGATGGTGGGACTTGAACCCACACGAGGTCACCCCCGCAAGATTTTGAGTCTTGTGCGTCTGCCATTCCGCCACATCCGCGTTTGGCTTCTTCTGAAGCCAAAATCAATTCTATCATAGAGTTCTTAAAAAGACAATAGTTTTTTGCTATTTTTTTGGTAATTTGTCTGCAATCTCAAAGCAGTCAAAAGTTGCAAAGTAATCTGCCGGCGTCTCGGCACGGCGGATCAGCTGCGTACTTCCGTCTGATTTAAGAAGCACTTCTGCCGAGCGCAGACGGCCATTGTAATTATATCCCATCGAGTATCCATGAGCACCGCTGTCATGAATGACCAAAAGATCTCCCATATCAATCTTCGGCAGCATGCGGTCAATAGCAAACTTGTCACAGTTCTCACAAAGGCTTCCTGTCACATCATACATATGGTCACAGGGCTCATTCTCCTTGCCCATGACCGTAATGTGATGGTAAGCGCCATAGATTGCCGGACGCATCAGGTTTGCCGCACATGCATCCACGCCGATATATTCCTTATGGGTATGCTTCTCATGAATCGCCTTAGTTACCAGACATCCATAGGGTCCCATCATAAATCTTCCAAGCTCTGTATAGATCGCCACATCCCCCATACCAGCCGGTACGAGAACTTCTTCGTATACCCTGCGTACGCCTTCACCGATGACAGCAATATCATTAGCTTCCTGATCTGGCTTATAATCGATACCAATACCGCCGGACAGGTTGATAAATTTGATATGTGCTCCCGTCTCTTCATGCAGCTTTACTGCCAGCTCGAAGAGAACCTTTGCAAGCATCGGATAATATTCATTCGTAACGGTATTGCTTGCAAGAAATGCATGGATACCAAACTCCTTTGCCCCCTTGCTCTTCAGAATCTTAAATGCCTCAAAAATCTGCTCCGTCGTCATACCGTATTTGGCATCTCCCGGATTGTCCATAATGTCGTTAGTGATCTTGAATAATCCTCCCGGGTTATAACGGCAGCTAATAGTCTCAGGAATATGGCCAATCGTCTCTTCCAGACACTCTATATGCGTAATATCATCCAGATTGATGATTGCTCCCAATCTGTCTGCATATGCAAACTCTTCTGCCGGGGTGTCGTTGGATGAAAACATAATGTCTCCAGGCTCTGCTCCAATTGCCTCCGAAAGCATCAGCTCTGTCAGGGAAGAACAATCATAACCGCATTCATATTCTCTCAAAATATTGATCAAAAATGGATTCGGGTTCGCCTTTACAGCAAAATATTCCTTATATCCCGCATTCCAGGAGAAAGCCTTTTTCAGCGCCTCCACGTTCTTTCGAATCCCTTCTTCATCATAAAGGTGGAATGGGGTAGGATACTCTTTTATCATCTCTTCCAGCTGCTCTTTAGTTACAAATGGTTTTTTCTTCATAGGTACGATTCCTTTCTGTCTTACTCAATTACTGCAATTCTCATCATATTGCTGACTCCGGCCTTAGTCTGCTTGAAATTCGGCGAAGGGATTCCGGCTGTTAGAATAATCACATCCCCAGGATCCACTTCATGTTTGGCTGAAATCAGATCGATCGCTCCGTTCAGGATATCCTCCGTCGTTGCAAAGGCCAGCGATTTGTAGGAACGAACGCCCCAATAAATCTGCATTCTCCGCATACATGCATCATCCGGAGTGACACCGATAATATCTGCTCTCGGCTTAAATTTGGACATTACTCTTGCAGTTGCGCCGGATACGGTAGGCGTTACAATACATTTTGCATTCAGATTCATGGATGCCGCTACGGAAGCATAACCGATGGCCGGAGAGATTCCCTTCTTCTGGTGAGCCTTTCCGCTTTTCAGAATCGCATCATAATCCAGATGCTGCTCTGTATTCTCCACAATATGCACCATCATGTCCAGAGCATCCACCGGATATTTTCCGCTTGCAGTCTCACCGGACAGCATAACTGCATCTGTTCCGTCATATACTGCATTTGCCACGTCAGTTACCTCTGCACGGGTCGGTCTTGGATTGCGGATCATGGAATCCAGCATCTGCGTTGCTATAATAACCGGTTTATAATATTCGTTACACTTCTTGATCATCATCTTCTGGAGATATGGTACTTCCTCAGCCGGAATCTCCACGCCCAGGTCGCCTCTGGCCACCATGATTCCATCGGCGCAGCGTATGATCTCTTCAATATTATCAACACCTTCTCCATTCTCAATCTTAGCAATGATCGGAATAAAAGGCGCACCGCATTCCTTAAGCCATGCCTTGATCTCCAGAATACACTCTGCATTTCTCACAAAGGAAGCTGCAATAAAATCAATCTGCTGCTCTACGCCAAACCTGATATCTTCCTTATCCTTCTCTGTAATTGCCGGAAGACGCACCGGTACGCCAGGCACATTCACACCTTTTCTCTGTCCAAGCTCTCCGCCGTTATCTACTACACAGTGGATCTCTTTCTCGGATTTGCCTGTCACTGTAAGCTCAATCAATCCATCATCAATCAGGATCTTCTTACCCACATGCACGTCATCTACAAGTCCCGGATACGTAATGGAAACTCCATTGGCATCGCCTTCTTTTTCTTCAATACTGAGCGTAAACTTCTGTCCGGCTTCAAGGGTTACCTTCTGTCCGCCTTTCAGAAGACCAGTACGAATCTCCGGGCCTTTGGTATCTAAAAGAATGGCAATCGGCTTCTTCTCCTGCTCACGGATTTCTTTTAACTGATCCATTCTTGCCTTTTGCTCCTCATGGGTCCCGTGGGAAAAGTTGAATCTCGCAATATCCATGCCTCCCCTGACAAGCCTACGCATCACTTCTCTGTCATCAGAAGCAGGTCCCATTGTACAGATAATCTTTGTTTTTTTCATGTTAGAATCCTCCTCATAATCTTACACTTTGCTTTCGGCAGTTCGCCAAACTGCCGTTCATTCCTTTTATTTACTTTATATGTGTATGTGTAAACAGATGGTCCTGACAGTATTCATAGTCGCCATTGCATCTGGAACAATACCTAAACTCCAGCTCCGGATTCGTGGCATCCGTTCTTCCGCATACCGCACAGCGATGTCTTGCCCCATCCGCATACTGGTTTGTAGGACGCATCTTCTGCCTAAATTCCCGCTTCCGCCTTCTCTCCTTCGGCGTATATGGCTTCATGTTTCGTGAACCAAGGAAAAAGATCACAAAATTCAGAATTGATATTGCCGCCGCAAGAGCATTCGCCTTATATAATATTCCGAAGACTCCTCCTCCGTATGCCGGAAGGAATGCCTGTAATACCGTGTACAGGAAATAAATTCCATCCACCAGAGCCAGCCACTTCGCCTTCACGGGAATTATAAAGAACAGCAGGAACTCCAAATCCGGATACAGCGCCGCGAAGGCAAAGAACAGAGACAGATTCAGATAGCTGGTTCCCATAGGCAGCGACAGGCCGGTTAGCAGATACACAAGGATTGCAGCCGCTACATGAAACAGTACTCCCCCAAAGAAATACATGTTAAACCGAAAAGCTCCCCATGTACGCTCAAGGCTGGAACCCAGCAGATAATAACAGTAAAGTGTAACAATAAAAAATAACAGATTGCTGGAAGGCGGCTGAATCAGAAAGGTAACAATTCTCCAAATCTGTCCATGAAGAATTGCGCCTGCATCCAGGCACAGATATTTATAGTAAAATGTGGGGCTTACCCATTGCAGTACAAATCCCACTGCATATAAGATGATAATATAATACATCAGGTTATGAATCGCATATCGACCGAATCTGCGTTCTAATTTATCTAGCCAGTTCATATTTTTACTCTCCTATTTTGGGAAATATATAATCATCATACCAACATATACATGTGTTATTCTACCTTTTCATAAATTGTTTGTCAATTAAGCCAGGAAATAAATTAATTATTTAGAAAGATTTCATCTTTTATCCTTCAACTTCCAATTGTCTTTTAAGAATGAATGTCGTATAATGTTAAATGTTGTAAAATAGCATTTACACATTTTAATAGGAAAACACACATAAGATTCTATATACGGACAAAGGAGATATTCATGAACAAGAACGAAATCTATACACTGGGAATTGATATTGGTTCTACTACGGTTAAGATTGCCATATTAGATTCCGAAAATGATGTGGTATTTTCAAGTTATGAACGACACTTTGCAAACATTCAGGAAACTCTGTCTGACCTGCTTGGTCGGGCAGTCTACAAACTCGGCTCCATCCATGTATCACCGGTCATTACTGGTTCCGGTGGTCTGACACTCGCCAAACATCTGGGAGTCCCGTTTGTCCAGGAGGTGGTTGCCGTTTCCACCTCTCTGCAGGACTATGCACCCCAGACGGATGTAGCTATCGAGCTGGGCGGTGAGGACGCCAAGATCATCTATTTTGAAGGTGGAAGCATTGAACAGCGGATGAACGGCGTATGTGCCGGAGGTACGGGTTCTTTTATTGACCAGATGGCGTCTCTTCTCCAGACAGACGCTTCCGGCCTGAATGAATATGCAAAAAATTACAAGGCTTTATATTCCATCGCTGCAAGATGCGGTGTATTTGCGAAATCCGATATCCAGCCGCTTATCAACGAAGGCGCTTCCAAAGAAGATCTGGCTGCGTCTATTTTTCAGGCGGTTGTCAACCAGACCATCAGCGGACTTGCCTGCGGCAAGCCGATCCGCGGTCATGTAGCCTTCCTTGGAGGCCCGCTGCATTTCCTGTCTGAACTTAAGGAAGCATTCATCCGTACACTGAAGCTGGATGATGAACATATCATTGCGCCGAAACACTCACATCTCTTTGCCGCTATCGGCTCCGCTCTGAACTCAGAGCGCGACCTGGATATTCCGATCCAGGAAATGCAGAGCCGTCTGGCCGGAAAGATTCAGATGGAATTTGAGGTAGAGCGTATGCAGCCGCTGTTTGCCACAGAGGCTGATTATCATGCATTTATTGAGCGTCACAACAAACACCAGGTGCCGGTAAAAGATCTGTCCACCTACAAAGGAAAAGCATTTCTCGGTATCGATGCCGGTTCCACCACCACAAAGGCAGCGCTTGTCGGAGAAGACGGAACTCTTCTCTACTCCTTCTACCACAATAATGAGGGAGATCCTCTGGGGACAACGATTTCTGCCATTAAGGACATCTACAGCCAGCTTCCGGAGGATGTGGAAATCGTACACTCCTGCTCTACCGGATACGGTGAAGCTTTGATCAAGGCCGCCCTGATGCTGGATGAGGGTGAGGTTGAGACCGTTTCCCACTATTATGCTGCATCCTTCTTTGAACCGGATGTGGACTGCATTCTTGATATCGGCGGTCAGGATATGAAATGCATCAAGATCAAGAACCAGACTGTCGACAGCGTGCAGCTTAACGAGGCCTGCTCCTCCGGATGCGGTTCTTTTATCGAAACATTTGCAAAGTCCCTGAACTATTCCGTGGAGGATTTTGCCCACGAAGCGTTATTTGCGAAGAATCCGATCGACCTTGGTACTCGCTGTACCGTATTTATGAACTCCAAAGTAAAACAGGCTCAGAAGGAAGGCGCCGAAGTATCCGATATTTCTGCCGGTCTTGCCTATTCTGTCATCAAAAATGCTCTGTTCAAGGTTATCAAGGTCTCCGATGCTTCCGAGCTTGGCAAACATATTGTGGTGCAGGGCGGAACCTTCTACAATAATGCGGTTCTTCGAAGCTTTGAAACCATTGCAAACTGTGAGGCGATCCGACCGGATATTGCCGGAATCATGGGAGCCTTCGGCGCAGCCCTGATTGCAAGGGAGCGCTATACGGAATGCGAAGGCACTACCATGCTTTCTATTGAAGATATTAAGGCGTTAGAATACAAGACAACCATGACAAAATGTAAGGGCTGTACCAACAACTGCCGTCTGACCATCAACCATTTCAGCGGCGGAAGGCGCTTCATCACCGGCAACCGCTGCGAGCGCGGTCTTGGAAAAGAAAAAGCGGTCAACAAGCTTCCGAATCTGTTCGAATATAAGATGCAGCGGTATTTCGGTTATGAGCCACTGGCCGAGGATCAGGCTCCAAGAGGCCTGATGGGTATTCCAAGGGTCCTGAATATGTATGAAAACTATCCTTTCTGGTTTACCTTCTTTACAGAACTCGGATTCAGCGTCGTGCTGACTCCTGCTTCTACCAGAAAGATTTATGAGCTGGGTATCGAATCCATTCCCAGCGAATCCGAGTGTTATCCGGCCAAGCTTGCCCACGGCCACGTACAGTGGCTGATCAATAAGGGAGTTCCCCGGATTTTTTATCCGAGTATCCCCTATGAACGTATGGAGTTCCCGGACGCCAACAACCATTATAACTGTCCGATCGTAACCTCCTACCCGGAGAATATCAAAAATAATATGGATGCCATTGTAAATGGCGAGGTGGATTTCATTCATCCCTTCCTTTCCTTTAAAAACGAAGAGACCTTATCTGCCCGACTGATTGAGGAGCTTGGAGAAAAATTCCGGATTTCTTCTTCTGAGATTTCTTCTGCAGTACATAAGGCATGGCTGGAGCTGGAAGCCTGCCGGAAAGATATGATGAAAAAGGGTGAGGAAACCATCGAATTTCTGAATAAGACAGGAAACCGGGGCATTGTCCTTGCCGGACGTCCCTACCACATTGACCCGGAGGTCAATCACGGTCTTCCGGAGCTGATCAACTCCTATAATATAGCGGTACTGACCGAAGACAGCGTTTCCCACCTGCATCAGGTGGAGCGTCCGATCAACGTTATGGATCAGTGGATGTACCACTCCCGTCTCTATGCCGCCGCAAACTATGTTAAGACAACGGAAAATCTGGATCTGATCCAGCTAAACTCTTTTGGATGCGGTCTGGATGCGGTCACCACCGATCAGGTAGCGGATATCCTGAATCGGTCCGATAAGATTTATACCACCCTCAAAATTGACGAGGTTAATAACCTGGGCGCCGCAAGGATTCGTGTCCGCTCCCTGTTAGCTGCCCTCCGCGTCAGAGAACAGCGGGGAACCAGACGTGAAATTCACCCGGCAAACATTAATAAAGTGCCATTTACGAAAGAGATGCGCAAGGAATATACGATCCTCTGTCCGCAGATGTCACCGATTCACTTTGCGCTTCTGGAGCCTGCTTTCCGGGCCTCCGGATATAAGATCGAAGTCCTGCCAAACGATAACAAACAGGCCGTTGATGTGGGACTTAAATACGTAAATAACGATGCATGTTATCCATCTCTGATGGTTGTAGGCCAGATTATGGACGCCATCTTGTCCGGCAAATACGATACGGATAAGATTGCTGTCATTATCAGCCAGACGGGAGGCGGATGCCGTGCTTCCAACTATATCGGATTCATCCGAAGAGCGCTGAAAAAAGCCGGTTACGAACATATTCCGGTTATTTCCATCAACTTAAGCGGATTGGAAGGAAACCCCGGATTTAAGATCACCGCTCCTCTGGTGCTTCGCGGGGTCTATGCGGCAGTGTTTGGAGATATTTTCATGAAGTGTACCTACAGGCTCCGTCCATATGAAGCGGTTCCCGGCTCTGTCAATGCCATGCATAAGAAATGGGAAAAGGTGTGCGCCGATTTTGTATCCAGAGGATACCCTTCCAGAAGGAAGTTCAAGAAGCTGTGCAAAGCTATTATTGAGGACTTTGATAATAACATTGAACTGCTGGATATCAAGAAGCCCCGTGTAGGCGTAGTCGGTGAGATTCTGGTAAAATTCCTTCCGGCTGCCAATAACCATCTGGTAGACCTTCTGGAAAGCGAGGGCGCCGAAGCGGTTGTTCCGGATCTTCTGGATTTTCTGAACTACTGCTTCTATAACCAGAACTTTAAGGCTGAGAAACTCGGTTTTGCAAAGAGTAAGGCAACCGTTGGAAACCTTGGAATCAAGGCGATGGAATGGTTCCGTGCTCCGGCAACGGAAGCCTTCAAAAAGAGTAAACACTTCGATCCGCCGGCACGCATCGAGGATCTTGGAAAAATGGCCTCCGACATCGTTTCTCTGGGTAACCAGACTGGTGAAGGATGGTTCCTGACCGGTGAAATGCTGGAGCTGATTCACAGCGGTGCGTCAAACATCGTATGTACACAGCCATTTGCCTGCCTGCCAAACCACGTCGTCGGCAAGGGCGTTATCAAAGAGCTTCGCCGTCGTTATCCGCAGGCTAATATTGTGGCGATCGACTACGATCCGGGCGCCAGCGAAGTAAATCAGCTGAACCGAATCAAACTGATGCTTTCTACGGCGAATAAAAATTTACATACAGCTTCTGAGGATAAGGTAAGCGCTTAAGCGCTTACCTCTCTTTGAAGGAGGAATACCCTATGAGAAAAACGACCAAACAGGCTATTTCAGAATCATTAAAAACACTTCTGGAAAAACAGACAATCGATAAAATCACCATCAAAGAGATCGTTGCAGAATGCGGAGTAAATCGTCAGACCTTCTACTACCACTTTTCTGATATTTATGAGCTGCTGGAGTGGGCACTGGAAGATACCATTCAGGAATATATTACGGTAAATCCGGTGCCGAAGGATGACTGGCAGGAACAAATCTATCTGTTTTACCGGTTTCTCTACTCCCACCGCAGGATTATTCTCCACGCCTATGATCCTATCAACAGGACCTACTATGAGAATTTTACTGTAAAGTTCATTGAACCGATCATCATGTACCGAATTTCTCTCTGTCCTGCAGCGGTTCATGTACCGGAGGATAAACGGCAGTTCGTACAGCAGGTATATACATGGATATGTTCCGATCTGATCATTGAGTGGGTAGAACATGGAATGCCGGATGAACAGAAAACCCGGCTGGACGATTATATTACTCTGGTAAACGGCAGTCTGGATGCTGCGCTGGAGCGCTTTATTCCCAATCATATCTAAACAATTTCACAGTTAGACAATTTTTTGCTTGTGTCTAAATTTTAGACACAAGTATTTTTTTGTCGATTGTGAGTCATTTTTTGTCGAAATATAATAGCTTCAGAAAGTAATTTTGAAAACAATATTCAATGGAGGTTATTGATATGAATACGTCAAGCAAAATCGTGCAATACGGATTGAAGACGCTTTTTGGCTATGTCGAAAAAAATCCGGAACAGAATCTTTCAAAAATGATGGATTGGGTAGATCGTTTCGCCGGAGATGGCCCTACCAGTTACCCAAGCCAGCGTGCTGCTGTCCGCAGGGTAATCGAAGATCCTGACAATAACATGCACAAACTGATTTTAAATATAATCAAGGATACAGATACCAAGGTACTGGAAGCAACCTTTGAGAATTTCTTTTTAAACGCTAATCTTGTCGGCTGGAATAAGCAGGAAGAATGCAGAGAGAAATATCACTGCAATATCCCCTGGGCTATTCTTTTAGACCCTACTTCCGCCTGCAATCTGCACTGTACAGGCTGCTGGGCTGCAGAATACGGCAACCGGCTGAATCTGAGCTTTGATGAGATTGATTCCATTATTATGCAGGGAAAAGAGCTTGGCATTCATATGTATATCTATACCGGAGGAGAGCCTCTGGTACGCAAAAATGATATTATTGCCCTGTGCAGAAAACATCATGACTGCCAGTTTCTTTCCTTCACCAATGCTACCCTGATCGATGAAGAATTTGCCGACCAGATGCTGGATGTAAAGAATTTCATCCCGGCAATCAGTGTAGAGGGCTTTGAAGAAGCCACTGACGGACGACGCGGAAAAGGTACTTACGGAAAAGTTGTAAAAGCTATGGAAATCTTAAAACGCAAGAAACTCCCCTTCGGAATCAGCTGCTGTTACACCAGCCAGAATCTGGACTCCATCAGCAGCGATGAATATTTTGACCAGATGGTTGAATGGGGCGCTAAATTTGTCTGGTATTTTCACTATATGCCAGTTGGAAACGACGCTGTACCGGCACTTCTCCCAACCCCTGAGCAGCGTGAATTTATGTATCACAAAATTCGTGAGGTACGCGCAACCAAGCCGATTTTCGCAATGGATTTCCAGAACGACGGTGAATATGTAGGCGGGTGTATTGCCGGAGGACGCCGCTATCTGCACATCAATGCAAATGGAGACTGTGATCCCTGTGTATTTATCCACTACTCAGATTCCAACATCAGAGAAAAGACGCTGCTGGAAGTGCTTCAATCTCCTATCTTTATGGCATACCACGATGGTCAGCCTTTTAACGAAAACCATCTGCGTCCCTGTCCAATGCTGGAAAATCCGGAACTTCTCAGGGCAATGGTTAAAAAGACCGGAGCACACTCCACTGACCTGCAGTCACCGGAATCCGTAGACCACCTGTGCGATAAATGTATGCAATACTCCGAAAACTGGAAACCCACAGCAGAAAAACTCTGGGAGAAGTAAATAGACTATAAATAAAATTGAGGGGCGGAGAAATCCGTCCCTCTAAACTTTATTATTTTACCAGCAATGATTTTCCAGTCATTTCCTTCGGCTGTTCCATGCCCATAAGTTCAATCAACGTCGGTGCAATATCTGCCAGGCATCCGCCCTCGCGCAGCTTGTAAGCCGGGTCTGCATTCACCAGAATAAACGGAACCGGATTGGTTGTGTGAGCGGTAAATGGCTCTCCGGTCTCTTTATCGATCAGCTGCTCTGCATTGCCGTGATCCGCACAAATAAACATCTGACCATCTACTTCTTTGATCGCTTCCACAGTTTTGCCTACACACTCGTCTACCGCTTCAATTGCCTTGATTGCAGCAGCTTCCACGCCCGTATGTCCAACCATATCAGGATTTGCAAAGTTAATGATGATGACATCATATTCACCGGAACGGATTGCTCCGGTCAGCTTATCGCATACCTCATATGCGCTCATCTCCGGTTTCAGGTCATAGGTTGCTACTTTCGGAGATTTCACAAGGATACGGTCCTCTCCTTCATTTGGCTCTTCTACGCCGCCATTGAAGAAGAAGGTTACATGTGCATATTTCTCTGTCTCTGCAATACGGGCCTGCTTAAGGCCATTTGCAGCCAGAAATTCTCCAAATGTATTGGTAATCTCTTCCTTTACAAAAGCAACCTGCTTATTCGGAATCGTCACATCATATTCTGTGAAGCATACATAAGTTGTCTTCACTCTCTCACCGCGGTCAAATCCATCGAACTCATCCGCACAGAAGACCCTGGTAATCTCTCTTGCACGGTCCGGACGGAAGTTAAAGAAAATGATCGAATCATTTTCTTTGATGGTAGCAACCGGAGCTCCGTCCTTCTCTACTACGGTAGGAAGCACAAACTCGTCTGTCACATCCTTATCATAGGATGCCTGAATACCTTCCGGTCCGCTGACTGCCTTCTCGCCTTCGCCGTAAACCAAAGCTCTGTAAGCTTTCTCTACGCGCTCCCAGCGGTTATCTCTGTCCATTGCATAGTAACGTCCCATAACGGTTGCCACTTCTCCGACGCCAATTTCCTGCATCTTAGCTACAAGCTCTTCTACATACTCTTTTCCGGATGCCGGAGGAGTATCACGGCCATCCAGGAAACAGTGTACATAGACCTTCTCGATACCCTGTCTCTTTGCCAGCTCCAAAAGTCCGTAAATATGGGTATTGTGACTGTGTACACCGCCGTCAGACACCAATCCATACATATGCAGAGCAGAATTGTTCTTTTTTACGTTCTCGCAGGCTGCCAGAAGCGCTTTGTTTTCAAAGAAATCTCCATCCTGAATGGACTTTGTAATCTTAGTCAGATCCTGATACACGATACGGCCTGCTCCCATATTCAGATGACCCACCTCAGAGTTACCCATCTGTCCATCCGGAAGACCTACGGCAAGTCCGCTGGCATTTCCCTTTACAAAGGGGCACTCAGCCATCAGCTTATCCATAACGGGTCTGTTTGCCTCTGCTACAGCATTCCCCTTTATCTCATCGTTTAGTCCATATCCATCTAAGATCATAAGTACTGTTGGTTTCTTACTCATTCTTATATCTCCTTATTTCTAAATTACTACAGAAAACTTATTTTCCTGTAATGAAAATCGCAGGGACGAATCTTCCCACCCCTGCGACTCATATATCTGTCTTATTTGTAGTTTACAATCTTACCAAAATCTGGCTTCAGAGCTGCACCACCTACAAGACCGCCGTCGATATCTGCCTGAGCAAATAATTCAGGAGCTGTAGCAGCATTTACAGATCCGCCATACTGAATACGGATTGCTTCTGCCGTAGCCTCATCATATACCTCTGCGATACAAGCACGGATACCTGCACAAACCTCCTGTGCCTGCTCGGTTGTAGCTGTCTTACCTGTTCCGATAGCCCAGATTGGCTCATAAGCGATAACCATTGTCTTAGCCTGATCAGCTGTAACATTCTGTAATCCAATCTTTACCTGCTGACGAATAAAGTCCATTGTTACGCCCTGCTCTCTCTGCTCAAGAGTCTCGCCACAGCACATAATTGGTGTAATTCCATGCTCAAATGCTTTCAATACCTTCTTATTAACAGTTGCATCTGTCTCAGCAAAATACTCTCTTCTCTCAGAGTGTCCAAGAACAACATATTTTACTCCTGCATCTACGAGCATAGCCGGAGAAATCTCGCCTGTGTAAGCACCTTTCTCCTCAAAATACATATTCTCAGCGCCAACCTGAATGTTAGTTCCCTTAACAGCTTCAGCAACCGGGATGATATCAATAGCCGGTACACAGAATACTACGTCAACATCATCGCTTGCTACCAGTGGTTTTAACTCTTCAACCAAAGCAACTGCTTCGCTTGGAGTCTTGTTCATTTTCCAGTTACCTGCAACAATTTTTCTTCTTGCCATTTTATATTTCCTCCATAAAATCTTTATAATACGGGTATGTTCGCCTCGCTAGGCTCGAAAACACCTCGCCAAGCTTTTTACTTATCATTAGCTGCTGCTACGCCTGGCAGTTCTTTGCCTTCCAGGAACTCAAGAGAAGCGCCGCCACCTGTAGAGATGTGTGTCATCTTATCGCCAAATCCAAGCTGGTTAACTGCTGCTGCAGAATCGCCGCCGCCGATGATCGTAACAGCATCTGTATCAGCAAGTGCCTTAGCAACAGCCTCGGTACCTGGTGCAAAATTCGGCATCTCAAAGCATCCCATTGGTCCATTCCATACAACAGTCTTAGCGTCCTTTACAGCCTCAGAGAAAATCTTAGCTGTCTCAGGTCCGATGTCAAGTCCCTGCCATCCGTCCGGAATCTCTCCGGCAGCAACAACCTTAGTATTTGCATCATTGGAGAAATCGTCTGCGATCACTGTATCTACAGGAAGCAGTAATTTTACGCCTTTTTCCTCAGCCTTCTTCAGCATGTTCAGTGCATACTCACAGTAATCAGCTTCGAGCAGTGAATTTCCAACACTTCCGCCCTGAGCCTTGCTGAATGTATAAGACATTCCACCGCCAATGATCAGAGTATCAACCTTGTCAAGAAGATTCTCGATTACAGAGATCTTGCTGGAAACCTTTGCTCCGCCAAGGATAGCTACAAATGGTCTCTCCGGATTGTTTACAGCATTGCCAAGGAAATCAATCTCCTTCTGCATAAGGTATCCAACTGCTGCGGTATCTACATACTCTGTAACACCAACATTTGAGCAGTGTGCTCTGTGAGCCGTACCAAATGCATCATTTACAAATACATCACACAGAGATGCAAGCTCTTTGGAAAGCGCCTCTCCGTTCTTTGTCTCTTCTGCTCTGTAACGTGTATTCTGAAGAAGAATCACTTCGCCGTCCTTCATAGCATCAACAGCAGCTTTTACGCTGTCATCTACTACAACATCACTTGGAACAAACTTCACTTCCTGATCAAGCAGTTCGGAAAGTCTTGCGGCTACCGGTGCAAGAGAAAGCTCCGGCTTTGGCTCTCCCTTCGGCTTTCCAAGGTGTGAGCAAAGAATAATCTTTCCACCATCAGCAATTAATTTCTTGATTGTTGGAAGAGCTGCTACCAGACGGTTTTCGTCTGTAATCTTTCCATCAATAAGTGGTACGTTAAAGTCACATCTGCAAAGAACTCTCTGGCCCTTTACATTAATATCATCTACAGATTTTTTATTAAGCATCTTATTATCTCCTTATTTTTAAGATAGAAAAAGGGTCCGGTCCTATCAGACCGGACCCTTTTGAGTCTCCTATTTTACCAAATACTCTATGCTAATTCAGAGAAATATTTGATTGTTCTTACCATCTGGCTTGTGTAAGAATTCTCATTGTCATACCAAGAAACAACCTGAACCTCTGTAGTTCCGTTGTCAAGTGGAAGTACCATTGTCTGAGTAGCATCAAATAAAGAACCATATCTCATACCAACGATATCGCTTGAAACGATCTCATCTGTGTTGTATCCGAATGACTCTGTAGAAGCTGCTTTCATTGCTGCGTTGATCTCGTCAACTGTTACAGCTCCTTCAACAACTGCTGTAAGGATTGTAGTAGATCCTGTTGGGGTTGGAACACGCTGAGCAGCTCCGATCAGCTTTCCGTTCAGCTCTGGGATAACAAGGCCGATTGCCTTAGCAGCTCCTGTGCTGTTTGGAACGATATTGATTGCTGCTGCACGAGATCTTCTCAGGTCACCCTTTCTCTGTGGTCCGTCAAGAGTCATCTGATCGCCTGTGTATGCGTGAATTGTCTGCATGATACCAGATTTGATTGGTGCCAGGTCGTTCAGTGCCTTAGCCATTGGTGCCAGGCAGTTTGTTGTACAAGAAGCAGCAGAGATAACAGTATCTTCTGGCTTCAGTTCTGTATGGTTAACATTGTAAACGATTGTAGGAAGGTCGTTTCCTGCCGGTGCAGAAATAACAACTTTTCTAGCGCCTGCTTTAACATGTGCAGATGCCTTTTCCTTAGATGTATAGAAACCTGTACACTCAAGAACTACGTCTACACCGATCTCTCCCCAAGGAAGCTCTTCAGCGTTAGCCTTTGCATAAATCTTAATCTCTTTTCCATCAACGATGATAGAATCCTCTGTAGCCTCTACCTTGTCAGCTAAAGCATATTTACCCTGAGAAGAGTCATACTTTAACAGGTGAGCAAGCATCTTTGGAGATGTCAAGTCGTTGATTGCAACTACTTCATATCCCTCTGCTCCAAACATCTGTCTGAATGCAAGACGTCCAATACGTCCAAATCCATTAATCGCTACTTTTACTGCCATGATTAATTCCTCCTAAATGATTTTTAACTGTTTCACAGCCATTTATTTTTGAAATTCTTTAAGCTTGTTAAAGAATCATCAACCATATTTTATTCTACTAAATCTTGTCCCAAAATTCAAGCCTTCTTTTGTATTTTTATGGAAGTAACACCTATTTTATCAAAATGACCAATATTTTTACAAATATTCCATATAATTCTCACAAACATTCTATGCAATTTTTACAAACTCCGGCTTTCGGGACTTAAACTCTGTATAGTAGCGGAATCCACATGCTTTCAGGATATCACCCGCCAGATGAAAATCATAGGCGATATGTTCCGGAATATGTCCGTCCGCTCCCACGGTAATGATTTCCCCTCCCAGCTCACGATACCTCTTCAATATCTTATCATGCGGATGGGCAAATCCAAGTCCATACTTGATGCCGGACATATTCAGCTCAATTCCCTTTCCGTCAGCAATCACCTGTTTCAGAATCTCGTCAATAATATCCATATAATCTTCGCAGGAATAGCTCGCCTCTTTATACCGGCTGTATCGTATTACATAATCCATATGTCCGAGTACATCATAGGTTTTAATCTTCTGTACATCTTCCAGCATTTCTTCAAAATAGATACGGTAAGCCTCCTGGTCCGTGCGGTTTTCAAACAATCGCTCTGTGGCAACATCATGACCTAATACGGAATGGGCAGAGCCAATAATAAAATCCATAGGATACTTTTCTGCAAATTCCCGGTAAAAGTCATAAAGATAAGGCTGAAGTCCAAACTCTGCCCCAATGCGGACATCAATCCGGTCTTTATACTGTTCCCTGAGAACCGGCATCTCTTTAAAATACCTCTCCGCATCAAAGACTGCTTCGTCTCCCCAATCGAAATTATCCTTATCATAGTGATCGGTAAAACAGATTACCGACAGACCTTTTGCAATCGCCGCCTCGATCATATCCTCTGGTCTGGTTTCAGAATCATTCGAAAAATTACAATGCATATGAACATCTGCTCTCATAATTCTACTGTCCTCCTATAATCGTTCCGCCGCCAAGCACGTACCCGTCCTCATACAGCACAACAGCCTGTCCCGGCGTTACCGCCCGCTGCGGCTCTTCGAATGTGCAGAGGATTTCATCTTCACCGGTCTTTGTAACCTGGCACCAGGCTCCCTTGTGATTGTAACGAATCTTGGCCCACACGCGCTTTGGCTCTGCAAGATCCTCTACTGCCATAAAATTCAGATCATTTGCCCTCACATATCTGGTCAGTGATTCCTCATGGCTTCCAATGACCACTTCATTCGTCTCCGGGCGTATCTCCAGCACAAACACCGGATACCCCATTGCGAGTCCCAGCCCTTTCCGCTGTCCCACAGTATAGTGAATGATTCCCTTATGCTTTCCAATGATGGTTCCATCCCTTGTCACAAAGTTCCCCTCCGGAAATGTGGTCTGCCTTTCCTTTTCTATAAAAGAAGCATAATCCCCGTCAGGCACAAAACAAATATCCTGGCTGTCCGGCTTATGAGCTACCGGAAGCTTTGCCTCCTGTGCAATCCTCCGGATTTCCTCTTTTTCATAGTTTCCCACCGGCATCAGCGTCCTTGCAAGCTGCTCCTGGGTGAGATTATAAAGGGCATAGGTCTGATCCTTTTTCCCGGTAATAGAAGTCCGAAGAGCGTACCTCCCGCTGGCAAGCCTCTCGATCCGGGCATAATGCCCGGTGGCAATATAGTCCGCCCCAATATCCATGCTGCGTTTCAGAAGTGACTCCCATTTCACATACCGGTTACACGCAATACACGGGTTCGGGGTCCTGCCGCCCACATATTCATCTGTGAAATAATCGATCACATATTTTTGAAATTCTTTCTTAAAGTTCATTACGTAATACGGAATCCCGATCTCTGCCGCAACCCTTCTTGCATCTTCTACAGCACTGAGTCCACAGCAGCCGCCATTTTCTTCCTGTATCACTTCCTCTTCATCCTGCCAGATCTGCATAGTCACACCGATCACGTCATATCCCTGATTTTTCAGAAGATAAGCCGCCACGGAAGAATCCACACCGCCGGACATTCCCACTACTACTCTCTTTCTATCCATGAATATATAGTCCTCTGTCTAATATTCCTCTTCTTCCTCTTCTTCACCCTCATGAATGTCTGACTTCGGCTTGGACAGACCTTCAATCTTGATTCCGTGCTTTTCCGCATAATCCCAGAGAGCTGCATGGATCGCCTCTTCTGCAAGAAGCGAACAGTGTACCTTTACCGGCGGAAGTCCGTCAAGCGCTTCCATAACTGCTTTGTTGGTAACTTCCATAGCCTCCTGAATATTCTTACCCTTTACAAGCTCTGTTGCCATGCTGCTGGTTGCAACGGCAGCGCCGCATCCGAATGTCTTAAACTTTACATCGCGGATAATCTGGTTCTCATCAATATCCAGATAGATTCTCATAATATCTCCGCACTTGGCGTTGCCCACCGTACCTACGCCGCTTGCATTTTCAATTTCTCCCATGTTTCTTGGATGCTGGAAATGATCCATTACCTTTTCTGTATACATCGTTAAATACCTCCCATAACTTTTGCTGTCTGTTCTTAAATTAATTTCCTGTTCTTCTTTTCAAAATCTTCATATAATGGAGACATCGCTCTTAAATCAGCTACAATTTTCTTCAGATTATCTACCACATAATCAATATCTTCTTTTGTAATTTCTTCATTCAAGGTCAATCTCAGTGAGCCGTGTGCGATCTCATGAGGAAGTCCGATTGCCAGAAGCACATGAGACGGGTCAAGAGATCCGGACGTGCACGCTGAACCGCTGGAACCGCAGATTCCCTTCATGTCAAGCATAATCAGCATGGATTCACCTTCAATAAAGCGGAAACTGAAATTGGCATTATTCGGAAGTCTCTTCTCCCGGTGTCCATTCAGCTTCGTATAAGGAATCTCATTCATGACACGGTCAATCAGGTAATCTCGAAGCTGGATTTCCTTTGCTGTACGCTCTTCCATGGTGCGGATGGCTCTTGCCGTCGCTGTTCCCAGTCCCACAATACCCGGAACATTCTCTGTTCCTGCACGGCGTTTTCTCTCCTGAGCTCCGCCGTGAACGAAGGAGCGGATTTTTACGCCTTTGCGGATATAGAGGAAGCCAATTCCCTTCGGGCCGTTCAGCTTATGTCCGCTGGCACTGAGCATATCGATATGGTATTCATCCACATTGATCGGAACCTGCCCAAAGGCCTGAACTGCGTCCGTATGGAAAAGGATTCCATGTTCACGGGCAATCTCTCCAATCTCTTTGATCGGCTGAATCGTTCCGATTTCATTATTTGCAAACATTACGGAAATCAAAATAGTCGTCGGGCGGATAGCCGCCTTCAGATCCTCGAGTTTCACTACTCCGTCTTCATCTACATCCAGGTAGGTCACTTCGAACCCCCGGCTTTCCAGATATTCACCAGTATGAAGAATTGCATGGTGTTCAATCTTCGTGGTGATAATATGATTTCCTTTGCCTGCATAGGCCTCTGCCGCTGCTTTCAGCGCCCAGTTATCAGACTCGGAGCCGCCGGCCGTAAAATAAATCTCGTTCGACTTTGCGCCAAGCGCATCGGCAATCACTTCCCGCTGCCTTGTAATCTCGTCTTTATTTCCAGAAGCAAAGCTGTACACACTGGATGGATTGCCAAATTTCTCTGTGAAATACGGAAGCATTGCTTCCACAACCTCTGGTGCCGTCTTTGTAGTTGCCGCATTATCTAAATAAATTACTTTTCCCATCTTCTTATCCTCCTAGTTATTGCAGGCCTTTGGCTTCTCCATATCAGAGGCCGCAAGCTGTTTGCTCTCTTCTACCAACGTATCAAGCTTAATCTCATCCACCGTCCGATTAATGCTCTCGTTGATTCGTTTCCATACATATTTTGTCACACAGCCGCCTGACGCTGCACATTCCTCATCCTGACTATAGCCCGAACATTCCACTGGCTCCAGTTTTCCCTCCAGCGCCCGCAGCACATCGCCCACGGAAACCTCCTTCGGGTCCTTTGCCAGTACGTAGCCGCCTCCTGCCCCCCGAATGCTCTTAATAAGTCCAGCCTTCTTCAAAAGTGACATCAGCTGTTCCAGATAGCGCTCCGACAGATTCTGTCTCTCGGCAATACTGCCAATCGATACTGGTTCTGCCTCACTGTACTGTGCAAGGTCAATCAATGCCCTGAGACCATACCTTCCTTTGGTTGAAAGTTTCAATTTCTCACCTTCTTTTCAAAATCCCTAGCAATTTACTAGGATTTTTCTTCTTGTAGAATATCACTGCCATGCAGTTCTGTCAAGTCTATCTTTTGAATAAATTATAAGGAAACTGAACAAGAAGGAGACTTTATGTCACAGAAAAAGATTCTTATCAAAGGAGCTTTTATTCTTACTATTACCGGATTTATCACAAGAATCATCGGATTCTTTTATCGTATTTTCTTAAGCAGAAATTTCGGTGAAGAGGGAGTTGGACTTTACCAGCTGATTTTTCCAGTTTACGCACTTGGATTTTCGCTTACCTGTGCAGGTATTCAGACCGCCATTTCCCGTTGCGTAGCAGGCAGGTCTGCACTTGGGAAACACTCCCAGGCAAAGCAGATACTATATGTCGGAATCGGTCTGTCCGTATGTCTGTCTCTTGCTGTAATGCTGCTTACACAGCATTATGCCGAATTTATCGCCCTTTGCTTCCTTCATGAGGAGAGGTGTATTCCTCTGCTGACTGTCCTCTCCTATGCCTTTCCTTTTGCCTCTGTCCACAGCTGTATCTGCGGCTACTATATGGGGCTTAAACAGGCAGAAATCCCAGCCACATCTCAGCTCATTGAACAAATTGTACGTGTTGCCAGTGTATATTTGTTATACAGGCTGTTCGTCTCCAACGATGGTCCGTCAGGTATTATCGTTGCAGTTGCCGGTCTGATTACAGGAGAAATGGCCTCTGCCGGATTTTGTATTTATATGCTTCGATACAGACAGCAGATCCGCTGTTCCACCTCCTCAAATACTTTTTCCGACTTAAAAAATGCTCTGACAAAGCTGCTTGCACTGTCCATTCCATTGACGGCCAACCGTATTCTTTTAAACGTCCTTCAGAGCATCGAAGCCGTATCCATTCCCATACAGCTTCGTATGTACGGTTTAAGCACCAGACAATCGCTTAGTATGTACGGTGTGCTGACCGGAATGGCACTTCCCTGTGTAATGTTTCCATCTGCTGTAACCAATTCCATTGCCTCCATGATGCTGCCTGCCATTGCAGAGCTTCAGGCAGCAGAGCGAAAGGACGAGATGAAGCAGCTCATTAAAAAAGCCGGAAGCAGCTGTTTTTCCCTCGGCCTGATCTGCTGTGTGGGATTGCTTGTTACCGGGCGCTTTATCGGAAGATACATATTCCACAGCGAGATGTCTGGTGATTTCATCATCACTTTAGCATGGATCTGTCCATTTCTTTATACGAACAACAATTTAATCAGCATCATCAACGGCCTCGGAAAAACCAGTCAGTCTTTCCTGTTTAACAGCATTAGCCTTACAATCAGAATCCTGAGCGTATTCTTATGCATTCCCTTTTTCGGAATCAATGGCTACTTATGGGGGATGCTGGCAAGCCAACTGATACTTTTCCTGTCCTGTATTTCTTTTTTGGCACACAGAGGAGCCTTTCAGAGAAATATCTGACCGCACGGAATATAACAAAAGGTAAAGTGGCAACCACTTTACCTTTTGTTACATAGTACGATAATTATATATTGAAAAATAACCAGCGTTTTACCTGCTATCTTACGGAAGATTTCTTTTTATATGCTGTAAATACCGCAATCATGCCGCAGCCTGCAAGTAACAGGAACCACAGATCTGCATTAGAGGTATCTCCTGTTTTAACGGATCCCGCATTAGCCGTACTGCCTGTCTTTGAATCCGTACTTACTCCTGTGTCCGTTCCGCTGTTCGGACTATCTTCTCCTACAAGCGCCGGAATCAGGAAAATGGTATTATCATCATAAGCTGCAGATTCATCCATAACCCCATCGTTATCTGCATAATACTTACCACAATAAGAACAATACCAATAAGCCAGATTGCCATTCTTTTCATAAGTCGGCTGCTTAGCCTCTACTTTAACCGCTTCCGCGTGACGAATTGTAAAGGTAGTCCATGCCTTGGTTATATAGAGACCTCTCCTGCTGTTAATACCCAAACTTCCAAAACCGTCATTTACGATTCTATTGGATCCGGAATTAGGTACCAGTGTTACAAACACATGATATGTTCCAGGTTCGGCCGGCGCGCCTTCCAGCTGTTCGCCCACTTCCCCATTATCATCAGCATAATAGGTAAATGCATACTCAAGCATTTCATTTGGAATTTCAATTTTTGTATTGTAGGTGTGAAGATAATCGGTAATATCAACAGGCTCTCCATTTTCCACAAAATCCGCCCTGTATGTATCGGTCAAAATCATCGTATAGCTGCTGTAAGCAAGATATTCAAGGAAAAATATCTTCTGCTCTTCAAGTTCCTCCTCCGAAGCCGCCTCATGCCCCGGATCATTTCCTACGAATATATTTGTAGCTTCCCTTGCAGCATATGCCGCACCATCTTTGTCCGGTGTCGCTAAAACCGTGCCATGCTTGCCCGTACTGTCAACAGAACTTTCCGTCGCATTCTTATCATTTACAATAACAATTGCCGTACGATAATATGGATCAAGTTTATCATAGCTGATATCTCTCGGAATAGTACATGCAGCTGGATCTGCAATTATTTTACCGTTTTCATCGCAGTGAAGTCCAAAATATGTATCTCCATTAGGATTACTGATTCCGGAAGTCTCGGATACAGTTGGTACAGCATAAAAATTAAAGTAAGAACTCATATCTCTGTACGGTTCCTGCATCAGGAAGTTCTTAACAAACTCCCGGGCGTCTGACAGGAACTTATCCTGCTCATCTACAGTATAGCCATCTCCATAAATATAATAGGTGAAATTACTGTCGGCAGAAGACGCTCCAGGCCATGCCGGATCACTGTTTACAACTATTGGAACCGTACTGAAACCAATTTCAAACTCTTTAGATTTCTGAGATATTATTCTGCCCGTTTCTTTATCATATATTTCCACGATAACAGTATAATTCCCCTGAAGTCTCGGAGCTTCCGTGCTCTCATAAGTTTTCGTTTTATCTTTAGAATAAGGGAAGGTACCTGTATATGTTACCACTGCGTCATAATCATCTTCATCCATTCCCTCCACTATATAAGACATCTCAATTGGCTCTCCATCGTAATCCTTCGAAGCAACATCAATCGTGATGATATTCGGAAGCTGAATGGTGTACGAACCGGTCAGCGTGCATGCATCAAACTGATCATTTCCGCTAAAATCTGCTTTTACGGTGTAATTTCCAGCCTTTTCGGGGATTCCATCTACTACATTTCCTTCGGAATCCATATATGTCAAATGAAGGTCATTTCCTACCTTATCACCTGTCACTTTATTATTGCCTTTTCGAAGAATGAAGTATTCAGACATATCATATGGTCCTTCTCCCTCATAAAACTGATCTGCATATGTCTGAAAAGCAATGTTCGTAATATTAGAATACTTACTGATGCTATCTCTAAGAGCTTCCTTACACACCTCACAAAAATCATTCTTAAGAAGCTGCATCTTACATCCCTGGCTTGGGCGATACCATTTGGCGCCAGCACCGCCATATGAATAGACTCCAACGCCATTTAAGCCGACAAAACGAGACCATTTTACTTTCTCAGGGTCAGATTCACTTGTCATATTTGGTGCTTCATAGCCACTGGCCCAGTATTCGTCTGCGAGTACTGCAACACAATGTCCCAATTCATGAGCTATACAATCGTTCACCTCTGCATCCACAGACAGAAGTACACGTTTTTGAGACGTCCAGGTAGTTCCGCCCTCTGTCTTTGAATTTACCAATATAATATCACTGTCGGACACTATATTATACTTATCCTTTAACGCTGAAATTGCTTCCGTATTTGTAAGGCCCAAAGCTCTCTGAGTACCACCGCTCCAATAATACGCTCCAAAATATGTATCGCGGGTATCTTCCTGCGCTGCAGAATAATTCGGCGCAGAATCCCCTTTTACACCGGACTCATTGGATACTGTTGCTATGCCATAAATCTTCACGTTACCAGCAAATTCATCCCACGGCGAAACCGTCATCAAATAAGAAGAACTGGACTGTGCATAATCCCAGAAAGAATCCTGCTCATCCACAGTAAATCCATCTCCCATAACCAAAAGAACCAGCGCATCCTCATCCGCAAGCTTCTCATCTCCATATAACAATCTCAATGAAGATTCCTCACCGGCATCCGCAGCTAATGCATCATTTGCCTCAGCCAAATATTCTCCGGAAGGCGTCTCATCCGCCTGTCCGTCCTCCGACGATTCTGCCTTCACTGTCGGTTCTTCCGCCAGCACCTCTTCTGCCGTTAGCTCTTCCGCCGGTTCTTCCGCTGTCAATTCTTCTGCATATACGACAGATTGACCCAGCGGCGCATAGGTCAGCGAAATCACGAATGCTATCACAACGGCCATAATTCTCTTTTTCACCACACGCTCCTCCTTTCCATTATTTAAATTTAGCAGCATAATCTGATAAATTTAAATAAATAAAAAAGTCCAATGGCCCCTTATCCAATGAACTTCTCATCCTACTGATTACAAGTTTAATCTATACTCCATCTGCATTATAATCAAAAGGCTGCACTTTGTCAATAAATAAACAAATTTCTATGTTATTTTAACGCTTTACCAGACTGCTTTCCCTCTGTTTTAAACTCCCCGCATACATGAAAAAGTCACATCCTCTGCCGGATGTGACTTTTTCTATATCTCATTCCATTTATGAATGTCTCAACATACTTGGTGTAATTGTTCCTTTGATTCCCGCCTTGGCAGCATACCCTTTCAGAATCTTCCAGAACCCCTGGCGGCTCATCTTCTTTCCGGAAATATTAGGGAATAACACATCCGACTCGTTTCCTTTCAGAAGCTTATCGCGGCCATTTTTCAAATAAGCTCTCATTGCCCTCTGAGACTGCCTGTCAATCGGGTATGCATTCTGATTGTTTTCAAAATGGCACTGCAGATATCCAAGTTCCATATTGATATCATCAACCTTAAGGCTAACCAGCTCCTCTACCATAATACCGGTAGAATATAAAAGCTCAATCATCGCTTTATCCCGAAGAAGCTTTGGCGTCTTCCCTGTCGGAACAGCAAGCACCTTCTTAACATCTTCTTTTGAAGCACTCTTCGGTGCCCGTCTCTCAATCTTAGGGCTTGCCAGCGATGCCGACACATCCTCCTGAATCATACCCTGTCTTTGCAAATATTGAAAAAATCCTTTTATGGATGCAACATTCCTTGAAATGGTTGTATTTGTCAATCCCTGCTTTTCCATATGCAGCATATAAGAATTCAGATTGGTGGCCGTAATTCTGTCTACCTCTGTAATTCCCTGAGATTCGAAATATCTTACCAGTTTCATCAGATCACGACGATATGCCATCTCTGTGTTTACAGAAATTCCTTTTTCCTTTTTTAGATATTCAACATAATTTAACACTTTATTTTCCATAATCTTATCTCCTACTGTATATATAGATTATAAGCATAAATACGGTAAAAATCAAACCGTTTTTAAAAACATTTTTACCAAAACTGGATTCATATAACATTCTAACGCAATTCCTATACAAATAGCAAGCAGAACTGCAATTGTTTTTTGAAAATTCCATCCAATTTTCGGATAATAATATACTCCGATCAAAAGAATCGCATAACCTATTACATAAAATATCATCTGCGGAAGCAATGCTGCAAGGCAAAGGACAATTCCCTTTACTCCCATCTTGAGAGTTGCTGAAGTAAAAATCATACCGCACAAAAAGCCCGTCCATATCAAAAATACTACCACTGTCAATTTTCGAACACGCGTAGCTCCCAAAAACATGATACACAAAAGCGGAGTCAATCGTACTTTGATCAAATACCAAAGGTAGGAACCATCTGCAATATCTGTCTGAATATACTGATTTAAAAAATAATCATTAAATATTCCCAAAGCTGCCACATAATCCTTGGAGACCAGATTAGTATACAGTATTCCCCCAAGAAATCCAGCCATATAAAACAATACCATGACTCTGCCATGATTTCTGATCATTACGCATTCACCTCATACTGTCAGGATATTTCATTATATGTCCGACTTCCCGGATTATTCTGTTTCTATTACGGATTCTTATCACCGGCGATTATATTTTGTGTCATATGCAAGGATTGCAGCTACCGTTTTCGAATCCTCGATTTCACCTGCATATATTTTTTCTTTCAATTCCTCTATCGTGTATGTCTGCACGTCAATATATTCATCCTCATCCAGATTTTGCTTTGATGGAATCAGATTATGCGCAGCAAAGATCTCAATACGCTCATTACAGAAAGCAACTGTTGTGCGAAGAGTAATCAGCCATTCTAAATTCTCAGAACGATATCCGGTTTCCTCCTCCAGTTCTCTTGAAGCACATACGATCCCCTTCTCCTTTGGATCATCTAATTTTCCCGCCGGGATCTCTAACGTATATCGTTCCAAGGCATTGCGATACTGACGTACCATCAGAATCTTTCCATCATCTGTTATCGGCACAACAGCAGCAGCGCCATCATGATGAATATAGTCCCACTTGGCGGTATTACCGTTCTCAAACTCCATCGTGTCACAGTAAACATCTAATACCGCACCCTTATACGCTAATTCTCTTTTGATTCTTTTTACTTCTTCTGCCATTACATTTTCCTCCTAATATTTCTGTGCAAAAAAGACCGGGTCTAGGAACCCGGTCTTTCACATTTATCTTCTACATGGTAATTATTTTGCGTAATCCGTCACACGTGATTCACGAATGACATTTACTTTAATTTGACCCGGATATTCCAATTCATATTCAATCTGCTTTGAAATATCTCTGGCCAGCAATACCATATCTGCATCAGATACCTGCTCTGGAACTACCATAATTCGAATCTCTCTACCTGCCTGGATAGCAAAAGACTTATCAACACCCTTAAACTGGTTGCTGATCTCTTCTAATTGTTTTAACCTGTTTGTATATGTCTCGATTGTTTCTCTTCTCGCACCCGGTCTGGCCGCTGAAATCGTATCCGCTGCCTGAACAACGCATGCAATCAAAGTCTCCGGCTCCACATCGCCGTGATGTGACTCAACCGCATTTACAACCGTAGCTGACTCTTTGTATTTTCTACAAAGATCAACACCAATCTGAATATGTGATCCCTCCACATCATGATCTATAGATTTACCAATATCGTGTAAAAGTCCTGCACGCTTAGCAAGACGTACATCAAGTCCAATCTCGCCAGCCAGCAGCCCTGACAGCTGCGCCACCTCGATGGAATGCTTCAATGCATTCTGCCCATAGCTGGTTCTGAACTTCATACGTCCAAGAAGCTTGATGAGTTCTGGATGAATGCCGTGAACACCAACTTCCAATGCAGCTGCTTCTCCTTCTTCACGAATAATCGTATCTACTTCTTTCTGCGCCTTCTCAACCATCTCTTCGATTCTTGCCGGATGAATACGTCCGTCAACAATCAGTTTTTCAAGCGCAATTCTTGCAACCTCCCTGCGAATTGGATCAAATCCGGAAAGAACCACTGCTTCCGGTGTGTCATCAATAATCAGTTCCACACCTGTCATTGTCTCAAGGGTGCGGATATTACGTCCCTCTCTGCCAATGATTCTTCCTTTCATCTCATCACTTGGAAGCTGTACAACCGAAATTGTGGTTTCGGCCACATGATCTGCAGCACATCTCTGGATGGCAGTTACGACATATTCCTTCGCCTTCTTGTCTGCCTCTTCCTTCGCCTGCGCTTCTAATTCCTTTATCATCTTTGCAGTGTCATGTTTAACATCGTCTTCAACAGTTTTTAACAAATACTCTTTTGCTTGTTCGGAGGTAAGTCCTGAGATTCTTTCTAGTTCCTGTACTCTTTGTTTACTCAGCTCATCGACTTTAATCTCTCGCTGACGTAATTGCTCTTCCTTTGCCGTAAATGCCGCTTCCCGTCTCTCAATCGCATCCGATTTCTTATCTAAAGATTCTTCCTTGGATAACACTCTCTTTTCATAACGCTGTAACTCTGCTCTACGTTCTTTTGTTTCTTTCTCGAGCTCATTCTTTGTCCTGATAGATTCTTCCTTAATTTCCAAGAGAGATTCCTTCTTCTTCGCCTCGGCTGTCTTAACTGCATCATCAATAATCTCGCGCGCTTTGCTCTCCGCATTTCCAATCTTGGATTCAGCATTCTTCCTCATATTGGAAACCGTCACGAAATGACTAATGATCGCCGCTACAATGATTGACACTGCGACTACAGCAATCACAATTCCTATTGGCACAGGAGCACCTCCTTATTAAATTTTCATTGTACAAATACAACATTTAAATTTTATACTGTTTTCACAAATATGTCAAGCATTCCACTCAGAAATCTGTATTACTTGACGGATATCTTCATATCGAAAGCCTTTTCGCATCAAAGATGCGTATATCTTCTGCTTTTCTTTCTCCGTTGCTGTTTCCGGAAAGAATCTCTTCCTGCGCAGTATCTCCCGAATTGCCGTCTGCGCATCCTCACTGTCACAGCAGGTCTCCAGCGCTTCTTCAATCAGTGAAGAGTCAAGTCCTTTTCCTGCAAGAAGCATATAGATCTCTTTTCTGCTCTTGGTCCGCTTCCTGCTTTCTGCAAAGCGCTTTGCATATTCCAAATCATTAATATACCCAAAAGACTTTACGTATTCAACAGCCAAATCTATAATATCTTCCGGATACTCACCTGATCTTAACCTGCTTCTAAGCTGGCTCTCCGTACGGTCCATATCAGCCAGCAGATGCATCGCCCTGAGCTTCGCCCTCTTCAGAACAATATTCTGTCTGATGTCCTGATAGTCCTCTTTGGAAAGCTCTTCTCCCTCTTTCAATCGATAGCGAAACAGCTCGCCCTTGTACAATACAAAAGCGAACTGTCCATCTAAGTATACTTTAAATTTAGTTTTCGTTACTGCCTTAATCTCTGTAACCTTCATCCTACTTCTTGGTATCCTTCTCTATCTCATTCTCCGCATCCTGCGTCTCCTCCGGCACATCAGAAATCTTATAATGCTGTCTTACCTTCTCTTCAATCTCATTCATGATCTCCGGATGTCCTGCCAGATAAAGCTTCGCATTCTCTCTTCCCTGCCCGATCTTATCTCCGCCATATGCATACCATGCGCCACTCTTATTCACAACGCCAATGTTAGCTGCCAGATCCAGAATATCTCCTTCTTTGGAAATTCCCTTTCCAAACATGATGTCAAATTCTGCTTCCTTGAACGGCGGAGCAATCTTATTCTTTACAATCTTAACACGCACATGGTTACCTACCATCTCTCCGCTCTGTTTCAGTGTCTCGGTCCTTCTTACTTCCATCCGCACAGACGCATAAAATTTCAATGCGCGTCCTCCAGTGGTTGTCTCCGGATTGCCAAACATAACGCCTACCTTCTCACGAAGCTGATTGATAAAGATCACTACACAGTTGGACTTGCTAATTACGGGAGTGAGCTTTCTAAGCGCCTGTGACATAAGCCTTGCCTGCAATCCCACATGGGAATCTCCCATATCTCCCTCGATCTCCTGTCTTGGAACCAATGCCGCAACAGAATCCACTACAATAATATCTACCGCACCGGAGCGCACCATAGTCTCCGTAATCTCCAGCGCCTGATCTCCGCTGTCCGGCTGAGAGATATAAAGTTCATCAATGTCCACTCCAATATTCTTCGCATACACCGGATCCAAAGCATGCTCTGCATCAATGAATCCCGCAATGCCGCCTCTCTTCTGTACTTCTGCAATCATATGTAATGCAACCGTTGTCTTACCGCTGGATTCCGGTCCATAAATCTCAACTACACGTCCCTTTGGAACACCGCCAAGTCCCAATGCCAGATCAAGGCTTAAAGAGCCTGTCGGCACGGTCTCTACTGCAACCCGAGCCGCCGGATCACCTAACTTCATCACCGTTCCCTTGCCAAAATCCTTCTCCAGTTTAGCGATTGCCGCCTCTAATGCTTTCTTCTTATCATCACTTGCCATGTTATACTCTCCTTGATTATCTCGAACAAGCGTTCGTTCCTATGTTCTAATAGTATTATAGTTGCCCTTAAATGTCAATAATTAATTTCAAAAAATTGAAATTCTGAAGTTGGTCTGTCATTCCGTTCTCTATTTAATTTATTGCTTTGGACTTATGTGAACATAATACAATAGGCTGCGGTTATTGTCAACCACAGCCTAAAAAATCATTATTATCATTTACTCCTGCAAAGAAGTCTTCTTGGTAATTGTTACTGTCTCATTGTAGCATTCAAAAATGTCCTGAAGCTCTTTCTCACTCTGCTTCTTTGTGAATGCGCTTACGATTGGAACAATAATAAGTCCGCCGACCATCGCTACAACACCAGAATTGATGGATGATTTGAAGATATATCCAAGAATCGGTCCCCAACCGGTTACATCAATTCCTCCCAGTGTCACAACAAGCTGAAGAAGAGCAACTCCACAGCCCCAGATGAAGCATACAACGGTAGAAGTTTTGGTAACACCTTTCCAGTACAGACCATACATAAATGGTGCAAGGAATGCTCCTGCTAATGCTCCCCATGATACACCCATCATCTGTGCAATGAATGTAACCTCCGGATGTGCATCCTTGAAGATCGCAATCACAGCAGATACCAGAATGAAGAATACAATAAACATACGCATGACAGCCACCTGCTTCTGTTCTGTCATCTCCTTCTTAGATGCAGGTTTGATTACATCCAGAGTAAATGTGGAACTGGAGGTAAGTACCAGCGAGGACAGTGTTGACATCGATGCTGACAGTACCAGAACAATAACCACTGCGATTACCACTGAAGGCAGAGTAGAAAGCATCGTCGGCACAATTGTATCAAACAGCGGCTTTCCAGTCGCCTCATTAATCACAACTTTATCACTGTATAATCTTCCAAATCCGCCAAGGAAATAACATCCTCCTGCTACAATGATTGCAAATACAGTAGAAATAACGGTTCCTTTATGAATATCTTTCTCACTCTTAATTGCATAAAACTTGCCAACCATCTGCGGAAGTCCCCATGTACCAAGAGAAGTGAGGATAACTACAAACAGCAGTGCCAGCGGATCAGGTCCAAGAAATGCCGTATAGGCTCCCTGCCAGCCTGCATCGCCTGTCACAGAAGCAAGCGTCTTGGTTGCCTCCAGCAAACCGCCATTATCAACCAGAACGGCGCCAATTACTGCACAGATACCGAATAACATGATAATTCCCTGAATAAAATCATTGATTGCTGTCGCCATATATCCGCCGAAGATTACATAGACTCCGGTCAGTACAGCCATAATTGCAATAACTGCCCAGTAAGGAATATCAAATACCAATCCAAACAGACTGGATAATCCATTATAAAGGGAAGCAGTATATGGAATCAGGAAAATAAATACAATGATTGAAGCTGCTACCTTAAGAGGAACAGAATCGAATCTCTTTCCAAAAAAGTCCGGCATTGTCTTTGCATCCAAATGCTGTGTCATAACACGGGTTCTTCTTCCCAATACGTTCCATGCCAGCAAAGAACCGATAAATGCATTGCCCAGGCCTGCCCACGTAGCCGCAAGTCCAAAGTTCCAGCCAAACTGACCTGCATATCCTACGAAAATAACTGCTGAAAAGTAGGACGTACCAAAGGCAAACGCTGTCAGCCACGGTCCTACGCCGCGCCCTCCCAGCACGAATCCATTTACATCCGTTGCATGCTTTCTTGAGTATACGCCTACATAAATCATTACGACGAAGAACACAATAAGCATGATCACACATAATATTTCTTTTGACATCTCTCATTCCCTCCAAGTCATTCATTTAAGTACTCGGCCCAAGTTCGTCACTTTAAACCGTTGCGCTTTAAAGCGCTAAAATTACCTTAAGTATAGTAGCACATAATATCTTATGTGTCAACACGTTAGCAGAAAAAAAGAAACAAAAAAAGCACGCTGCCTCAGGCTGTGAATCAGCGCGCCTTTTACAGAAATTACTGTTTTTCTACGATTTCTCCCTGCTTCTTATAGATACTTCCCGCCGGGACAAATCCTCTGACAGAAGACAGTGGATAAATATTACTGTGAGCGCCCACTACGCTCCCCGGATTTAATACCGTACCGCAGCCAACCTCCACTTCATCTCCGAGCATGGCTCCAAATTTCTTGATTCCGGTCTCAATATTTCCTTCCGGCGTCTTTACTACTACCAGTTTTTTGTCTGATTTTACATTAGAGGTAATGGAACCCGCACCCATATGCGCCTTATATCCAAGAATGGAATCTCCGACATAATTGTAATGCGGTACCTGCACTTTATTAAACAGAATCACGTTCTTAAGCTCTGTGGAATTTCCTACCACAGCGCCTTCGCCCACAATCGCATTTCCACGGATAAACGCACAGTGTCTCACTTCGGCATTCCTGCCGATGATGGCCGGTCCGTGAATATATGCCGACTCAAATACCTTTGCAGATTTGGCAATCCATACATCATCTCCCACTTTTTCATACTCATCTTCAGAAAGTGAAGCTCCAAGCTCCAGAATGAATGCGCCAATTTTCGGAAGCACTTCCCAGGGGTAGGTAGCGCCCTCAAAAATGTCCTTCGCGATGGTCTCCTCCAAAGTATACAATTCTTTTACTGTCAATTCTTTCATCATTTTTTCACTTCTTTCCTTTCCTGTTCCCTGTGATTTGAAGTACGCTTACGGGCAGTATTCTGTCTGCCCGGACGGGTATAAAATCTTGCCGCACGGTCATAGCATCCCCGCAGCTCATACTGGTTATTAAGTCCCAGCACGCCTCTGGTTCTGGATGTAATAAATGCTTCCAGCTTCACCATATACTCTTCCGATGTAATATCTCCATCTGCTACATAAGTAAGGCCTTTCTCCCAGCTTGCGGTAAGCTCCGGGTTAAGAAGAGACTTAATGGAATGATCTACTACATCGAAAATCATCTCACCCTCCAGAGTAGGTGTCACAATCTGCGTTTTTTTGTTCAGCGCAAGATATTTGTTGTTAAACAATTTCTTAAGTATTTCTCCTCTGGTGGCACTGGTTCCAATTCCGCTTCCCTTGATCTGCGCACGAAGTTCCTCGTCTTCAATCAGCTGTCCCGCATTTTCCATTGCAAGAATCAGTGATCCGGAATTATACCGTTTCGGCGGAGAGGTCTTTCCTTCCTTGATCAAAAGCTCCGCAACCGGAAGCACCATTCCCTTGCGAAGAGCCTTTATCACCTCAAAAAGCCCTGCATCCTCCGCAATAGAGGAATCCTCGTTCCAAGCCGTATCTTCGCCGGACTTTCCGTCTTTCTTCGGTTTTGGAACTCCAACTACCTTCAGATACCCTTCTTCTGCAAGCACCTTCAGACTCGCAAAGAATCGTTCTCCTTTCATATTTGTGACAACCGATACTTTCTGGTAAACCGCCGCCGGATAAAAAATACTCAGGAATCGTCTGACAATCACATCATACACCCGGGCGGACAGCTGCGGCAGGCTCTTCAGCGCCCCAAGTCCCTGGCCAGTTGGTATGATCGCATAATGATCGGTAATCTGCTTATCATTGACATATCTGCTCTTTGCAAGTCCCTTATGGCTTCCCATCGCCACAATATCATTTAAAAATGGCACAGCCGGCTCATATTTCATCAGGCCATTCAGATTCTTATGTATTTCCTTCGCAACCGCCGTAGACAGTACTCTGGCATCGGTTCTCGGATAGGTGACAAGCTTCTTCTCATACAGTTCCTGTACGATCCGAAGCGTCTCATCCGGACTAATCTTAAATCTCTTCGAGCACTCATTCTGAAGCTCTGCCAGGTTAAACAGAAGCGGCGGGTTCTTCTTTTCCTTCTTTCTCTCAACCGTCTCAATTCTGCACTGCAGTGGCTGCTCCTGCCCAAGAAAACGAATCAAATCCTCTGCATGGCGCTTTTCTTTAAATCCATTCTCCTTATACAGTGCCGGGGAACCAAAATATCTGGAACCCTCTACCGCTTTCCACTCGCCTTCCAGAATCTGCCCTCCCGCTTCCATCCTGCCAAGTACCCGGTAAAAGGGGGTCTCTACAAATTCCCGGATTTCCCGCTCCCTGCGGACTACCATGCCAAGTACGCAGGTCATGACCCGCCCTACGGATATAACGGAATACTTTTTGTTCAGATAATTGGAAATACTGTTTCCGTATTTCAGGGTCAAAAGTCTTGAAAAATTAATTCCCATCAGATAATCTTCTTTGGCCCTCAGATAGGCAGAAGCCGACAGATTATCATATTCGGATAAATCTTTAGCCTCCCGGATTCCACGAAGAATCTCTTCTTCCGTCTGGGAGTCGATCCAGACCCTGAGCCGTCTCTTTCCACGAACCTCTGCCATCTGTTCTACCAGCCGGTAGATATATTCTCCCTCCCGTCCCGAGTCGGTACACACATAAATCGTATCCACATCCGGACGGTTTAAAAGCCCTGATACGATCCGGAACTGATTTGCGACTCCGGGAATTACTTCATACTTGAACTCTTTCGGTAAAAACGGCAGAGTCTCCAGACTCCACCGTTTGTATTTTTCATCATAGACCTCCGGATAACTCATTGTAACCAGATGTCCAACGCACCATGTCACAATGCTCTCTTCTGATTCCAGATATCCGTCGCCACGCTTTGTCTTTAAGTGCAGCGCCTTGGCAAACTCCTGCGCCACACTCGGTTTCTCGGCTATATATAGCGATTTTCCCATAAATAGTCTCCAATCTCTATCTTTTTAGTCGGTCTCTTAATCTTCCAAGCAAGGTGGGCCGCTGTTCCGGAATCACTTTCTTTGCAAAAACAGCTTCCTTCATAAAACGTTCCTGCGCATTTACAAATGGTTCCTTCTGTTCCTTCTTAATATAATTGCCGTCGTTTTGAAGAACCCGGGCCTTCACATTGTCTGCGAGCATAATATCCAGATAATGGTTAATCTGATGCTTCACCTGCTGGTTCAGAATCGGACATGCAACCTCCACACGCTTTTCCGTATTTCTCGTCATCATATCCGCTGAGCCGATATAAAGCTTCTGGCTCTCGCCGGTTCCAAAACTAAAGATTCTTGGATGCTCTAAAAATCTTCCGACAATGCTGCTGACCGTCAGATTATCCGTATATCCTTCCACTCCCGGAAGTATACAGCATATTCCCCTGACAAGCAAGTCAATCTTCACTCCGGCCTGGGATGCCTCACATACTTTCTCGATAAAATCCGTATCTGTAACTGAGTTCATCTTCATAATAATTCTGCCCGCCGAACCTTTGGCAATCTCTTCATCCATAAGCTCCAGTACCTTCGGCTTCAGACTGGTCGGAGACACGATCAAATGCCGGTAAATTCCATCCAGATTGCTAATCGACATATTCTTAAAGAAGGTAGCGGCATCCTCGCCAATCTCCCGGTTTCCGGTCATAAGAGACAAATCCGTATACATAGCCGCTGTCTTTTCGTTATAATTGCCAGTACCAATCTGCGTAATATACTGAATGTCATTTCGGTTCCGATAGGTGATAAGGCAGATCTTAGAGTGCACTTTATATCCTTCAAATCCGTAGATCACACGACACCCAGCTTCTTCCAGACGCTCGGACCAATCAATATTGTTCTGCTCATCAAATCTTGCCCGAAGCTCGATCAGTACCGTAACCTCCTTGCCATTTTCCGCCGCTGCGCACAGGTATTCAACCAGCCTTGCTTTTTTTGCCAGCCGATAGATGGTAATCTTAATGGTCAGTACGCTCGAATCATAGGCGGCTTCCTTAATGAGCCGAAGAAACGGCTCCATACTCTCAAAAGGATAGAACAGCAGAATATCATTTCTCTTGACCTGCTTAATGATACTTCCCTCCTGCACGAATCGGGATTCCTGCGGAGTAAAGGGCTTATCCGTCAGCGACCGTTTCATAGAATCCGGAAGATTGCCGGCAATTGCGAAGGCATAATCCAGCTTCATCGGCATCTTGGTGCGGAAAATCTGTTCTTTTTTGATATTGAATTTTTCACAGAAATATTTCTCGTTCTCTGCCGAAAGCTTCTCTGCCGTCTCCAGACGGACAACCGCCATTCTCCTTCTCTTATGAAGGGTCTGTTTCATACGATACCGGAAGTCATCGTTGATCTCTAACGCTTCATCATCCGGAGTGATATCCGCATTTCTGGTCACACAGATATAATTCCGATCGGTAATCTCATATCTCAGGAATATCAGATCCAGGTGCTCCATGATTACCTTCTCCATGCGGATATAGCGAATATCATGTCCCGGAAGATATAAAATATTTGATACGTACTGGGGAACCGGCACAAGGCCTAGCTTTGTCTTACTGCCCTGTCTTAAGTTCGCTGTCACGTAGATCTCCTTATTCAGCAAATGAGGAAACGGATGGTTGGCATCCACAATCTGCGGAGACAGAACCGGAAGTATCTGATCCTTGAAATATTTCTTCACATACTTCTTCTCACTCTGTTCCAGCGCTTTAAAGTCCAGACCACACACACCATAAGGGGACAGCTGCTTCTTAATATCAGAATAGGTCTTATCCCGTTCTTTATACAGAGGCGCCACAGCTTTATAGATTGCATCCAGCTGCTCCATCGGTGTCATGCCTGAACGACTGTCAATTGCCTTCGGATCAGCGGCTGCCATGTCAAACAGACTTCCCACCCTGATCATGAAGAATTCGTCCAGATTGCTGGTGAATATTGCCACAAACTTCATTCTCTCCAGAAGAGGCACTGTCTGATCCTGAGCCTCCTCAAGTACCCTGTGGTTAAACTTCAGCCAGGACAGCTCCCTGTTCTGCGTATAATTTAAAATGTCTTCCCGCATCTTCTCAATACTCCTTTTATTCAGATAAACAGCCTGTTCACTGCTGTTTCCGGCTTAGACATGCAGCTCGGACCTGCCGCCAGTGCAGCTTCCGAACACATAGCTAAGTTATTATAATATATTATATACTTGTTTTCTTGCTATTTCCATGCTTTTTTGATAAGATTGTCTGCGAACGCTAATGAATACGCTATATAAATTATGACAATAACAGCCAAATAAGAAAAGGAGGAATCAGATTATATGATCAGTACAAGCAATATTACTCTGCGTGTTGGTAAAAAAGCTCTTTTCGAAGATGTAAGCATCAAGTTTACCGAAGGCAACTGCTACGGATTGATTGGCGCCAACGGAGCCGGCAAATCTACATTTCTAAAGATTCTGTCCGGTCATCTGGAACCAACAGGCGGCGAGGTCATCATCACGCCAGGTGAGCGGCTTTCTTTCCTGCAGCAGGATCATTTTAAATATGATGAATATATGGTGCTCGATACAGTTATCATGGGCAATGCTAGGCTATATGAAATCATGAAAGAGAAGGAAGCTATTTATGCAAAAGAAGATTTCACTGACGAGGATGGTATCAAAGCCAGTGAATTGGAAGGGGAATTTGCCGAGATGAACGGATGGGAAGCAGAATCGGATGCAGCCAGTCTGCTAAATGGCCTTGGAATCGGCACTGAACTTCATTATGCACTGATGAAAGACTTAGGCGGTTCAGAAAAGGTCAAGGTTCTTCTTGCCCAGGCACTGTTTGGCAATCCAGATATTCTGCTTCTGGATGAGCCAACCAACCATTTGGATCTGGACGCTATCGGATGGCTGGAAGAATTTCTGATTAATTTTGACAATACCGTGATCGTCGTATCCCATGACCGTTATTTTCTGAATAAGGTCTGTACCCAGATTGCGGATATTGATTACGGAAAAATCAAACTATATGCCGGCAATTATGATTTCTGGTATGAATCCAGCCAGCTTTTAATCCGCCAGATGAAGGAGGCCAATAAGAAAAAGGAAGAAAAAATCAAAGAGCTGCAGGAATTTATTTCCCGGTTCAGCGCCAACGCCTCTAAATCCAAGCAGGCAACATCCAGAAAGCGTGCCCTGGAAAAAATTCAGCTGGACGATATTCAGCCTTCCAGCCGTAAGTATCCCTATATTAATTTTACTCCGAATCGAAGCATCGGAAATGAAGTGCTTACAGTCGACAGCTTAAGCAAGACCATCGACGGAGAAAAGATTCTGGATAATATCAGTTTTACTCTGGGACATGATGATAAGGTTGCTTTTGTAGGCGGCAACGAGCTTGCCAAGACTACCCTGTTCCAGATCCTTATGGGCGAGATGGAACCGGATGAGGGAACCTACAAGTGGGGTGTAACCACCTCTCAGGCATACTTCCCTCTGGACAGCGGCAGTGAATTTGATAACGATGACACCATCGTAGAATGGCTGACCCAGTATTCTGAAATCAAGGATGTAACCTATGTACGCGGTTTTCTAGGCAGAATGCTCTTCGGAGGCGATGACGGCATCAAGAAAGTCCGGGTACTTTCCGGCGGCGAGAAGGTTCGGTGCCTTCTGTCCAAGATGATGATCTCCGGCGCAAATGTGCTGCTCTTTGACGAGCCAACCAACCATCTGGATATGGAATCTATTACTGCTTTGAATAACGGTATGATCAAATTCCCAGGAGTTATTCTTTTCACCTCCCGGGACCATCAGATTGTGCAGACCACAGCTAATAGGATTATGGAAATTGTTCCGGGCGGCAGACTGATCGATAAGATTACTACTTACGATGAATATCTTGCCAGTGATGAAATGGCAAGAAAACGCCAGACCTACAGTATACAAAATGAAGAGGATGACTAAGCCGGGCTTAGTCATCCTCTTCTTTCTTCTCAGACTACTTCTTTTCAATATAACCTTTTGCAACCAGGGTCTCTGCACAGAGTACAGCGCCGCCTGCAGCGCCACGAACTGTATTGTGGGACAGCCCGATAAACTTATAGTCATACATACTGTCCTCCCGGAGACGCCCAATGGAAACGCCCATGCCATTCTCATAATCCACATCCATTTTAACCTGCGGACGATTATCCTCCTCCAGATACTGGATAAACTGCTTCGGCGCGCTTGGAAGCTCTGCCTCCTGTGGGAAGCCCCTGAAATTCTTCAGTGCTTCGATCAGCTGTTCTTTCGTCGGCTTCTTCTCAAAATTAATGAAAACAGCCGCTGTATGACCGTTCAGCACTGGAACGCGGATACACTGACAGGTAATCTTTGGAAGCTCTGCCTTCACAATCTGTCCATTCTCCACCTTACCAAGAACGCGAAGAGGCTCCTGCTCGCTCTTTTCTTCTTCACCGCCAATATACGGAATAATATTCTCTATCATCTCCGGCCAATCCTTAAAGGTCTTGCCTGCTCCGGAAATCGCCTGATATGTGGTAACAACCAGCTCCTTTGGTCCAAACTCCTTCCATGCAGCCAGACAGGGTGCATAGCTCTGGATAGAGCAGTTCGGCTTTACTGCAATAAACCCGCGCGTTGTACCGAGGCGTTCTTTCTGAGCAGCGATAACATCGAAATGCTGTGGATTGATCTCCGGAACTACCATCGGAACATCCGGAGTCCATCTGTGCGCACTGTTATTAGACACAACCGGCGTCTCTGTCTTAGCGTATTCCTCTTCGATTGCACGAATCTCATCCTTCGTCATATCGACTGCACTGAATACAAAATCAACAGTAGAAGCAACCTTCTCTACCTCACTTACGTTCAGTACAACCAGATTTTTCACCGCCTCCGGCATTGGTGTGGTCATCTTCCAGCGACCGCCCACTGCCTCTTCATAGGTTTTGCCTGCAGATCTCGCACTTGCCGCTACCGTCACAACCTCAAACCAGGGATGGTTCTCAAGGAGAGAAATGAATCTCTGTCCTACCATACCTGTTGCTCCCAAAATACCAACTCTTAACCTCTGTTCCATTCTTCTTTCCTCCTGCTGTCCTTTATCTCTCATATTCTCTCAAATACTGTTTATATTGCTTAATTACCTGAACCATAGCTCTTTTCCCCGGCGCTCCTATAGTCACACGCTTATTGACACAGGTCTCCATGCTGATGGCATCATAGATATCCTCCTCAAACACCGGTGAAATACGTCTATATTCTTCCAGCGTCATATCATCCAGGGCTATGTCCTTCTCAATACAGTACAATACAAGCTGTCCCACGATACCATGCGCATCCCGGAAAGGCACTCCATGGTTGACCAGATAATCCGCCGCATCTGTGGCATTGGTAAATCCATGTTTTGCACTTGCCTCCATTCGGTCCGTCTTAAACTGCATGGTTCTTAACATTCCGGTAAACAGAGCGATACATCCCTTTGCCGTATCCATGGCATCGAAACACATCTCCTTGTCTTCCTGCATATCTTTATTGTATGCCAGCGGAATCCCCTTCATGGTAGTAAGAAGCGACATCAGCGCTCCGTATACCCTTCCGGTTTTCCCCCGCACCAGCTCCGCAATATCCGGGTTCTTCTTCTGAGGCATAATACTGCTTCCGGTACTGTATGCATCGTCAATCTCCACAAACTGGTATTCATTGGAATTCCAGATAATTACTTCCTCGGAAAACCGAGAGAGATGCATCATCACCGTTGACAGCGCAGACAGAAGCTCAATCAGGTAATCTCTGTCCGCCACTCCGTCGATACTGTTCAGTGTCGGCCCATCAAATCCCAGAAGCTTTGCCGTATACTCTCTGTCCAGCGGATAAGTCGTCCCCGCAAGCGCACCGGAACCTAATGGACAGGTGTTCATTCTTTTGTAAATGTCCCGCATTCTCTCATGATCACGCTTAAACATCTCAAAATAAGCTCCCATATGATGGGCAAGCGTAATCGGCTGTGCCTTCTGCAAATGCGTAAACCCAGGCATAATCGTCTCAGTATGCTCCTCCATAACACCAAGAATTGCCCGGAGGAGCTCTTCGATCAGACGGTCGATCTGAGTAATCTCATCTCTGGTATAAAGCTTCATATCCAGAGCTACCTGGTCATTCCTGCTCCTTCCAGTGTGAAGCTTCTTGCCCGGCTCGCCAATGCGGCTGGTCAGCGTTGCCTCCACGAAGCTGTGTATGTCCTCATATGTATCCGATATCTGGAGTTTTCCCTTTTCCACATCAGAAAGAATGCCTTCCAATCCCTCTATGATCTGCTCCTTTTCTGTCTCCGTAAGAATTCCCTGCTTTGCGAGCATCATCACATGGGCAATGCTGCCGCGAATATCCTGTGCGTACATTTTCCGGTCAAACGAGATGGAAGCATTAAAATTATAAACCAGTTGGTCCGTTTCTTTTGTAAAACGGCCTCCCCATAGCTGTGCCATAATATTCCTCTTTCTATTATCATTCTTTTTCAAAATTTTCAGTTAGATATTGTACCATACTTGTCTGGTCTTGAAAAGACTTGGCATTTATTTTTACTTATATTTCATGATTTTTGAACTTTTATCTATTGATTTTTCTGTCCCGCCTTCCGTTTTTCTGCCTCCATATAGGAATACACGCAGCCACAGTAGTCCTGTCTGTACAATTCATGCTCCTTTGACAGTTCTATGGAACGCTTATAGCCATTTTTCTTTTTAAAATCCGAAAGCAGATATTCCACTCCATATTCCCTGGCAAGCTTCATTCCAATCTCATTTAGCTTTTCTGCATTTTTTAAGGGACTAATACTTAATGTAGTGGTAAAGTAATCGTACTCTCCTTCCCAGGCAAGCTTTGCTGCCTCTCTTAAGCGGAGCTCATAGCATCGCATACAGCGCTCTCCACCCTCCTTTTCCTCCTCCAGCCCACTTGCGATCTCATAAAACCGCTCTTTCTCATACGGTCCTGCCACAAAAGAAATCGGATGCTTCGCAGAGAGCTCGTCAATCAATCTCTGCTGCTCTACAATTCTTTTTGAATACTCTGATTCCGGATAAATATTGGGATTATAATAAAATACTGTAATTTCAAAGTA
>JAUNGJ010000003.1:45354-112487 GCA_030524585.1 Eubacteriales bacterium
TTTCAAGCTCTTTTTGATAATTCATACCTGTATATCCTCTTAATTTCGACAATTCTCTTATGGATAATAAGTATATGGCATTTTAGAAACCGCCGCAAGCACTCTTTTCTTACTTTTTCATAAACTGGTATATAGTTATTTTTAATGAATAAATGATTCTCAGGAGGCCCCATGGAACCAAACAAAGACCAAATCCTCGAATTGAAATCCGTCCATTATGCCTATCATAATATGGACGGGGAAACCACTGCACTTACCGATATTTCATTTGCCATGAAAGAGGGTGAATTTGTCGCCATCGTCGGCCCTTCTGGATGCGGCAAATCCACGCTTCTTTCCATTATCGCCGGTCTGCTGGAGCCGGAAAAAGGTCTAATCAAGATCAACGGGAAGTATCTTAGGGAAAGCACAACTAACATCGGATATATGCTGCAGCATGATCAGCTTTTTGAATGGCGCACCATCTATCACAATGTAATCCTTGGCTTGGAAGTCCAACACATGCTCACCACCAAAACCAAGGCCAAGGCGCATGAACTGCTGGATACTTACGGACTTAAGCAATTTGAAAACGCACGGCCATCGGAGCTGTCTGGCGGTATGCGTCAGCGGGCAGCTCTGGTACGCACTCTGGTATTAGAACCAGATATTCTGCTGCTGGATGAACCATTTTCCGCACTGGATTATCAGACCAGACTTCGGGTAGGCGACGACATTGGTCAGATTATCCGGAACGAACATAAAACCGCCATTCTGGTTACCCACGATTTATCGGAAGCCATATCTTTAGCGGACCGTGTCATTATCCTGACTTCACGCCCAGCCACTATTCAGCAGACACTGCCCTTAATCTTTGATCTGAAAAAAGACACCCCGCTAAATCGGAGAAACGCACCGGAATTTAAGAATTATTTTAATCTCATCTGGAAGGAGCTTAATGAAAATGAATGAATTATCCGTGGAACAAAAAAAATTTCTGCACATACAGAAGAGACACCGCCGCGTGGTCGGTGTCTCCAGGGTACTGATCCTGTTAAGCTTCCTGTTTATCTGGGAATTTACCGCAAATACCGGAATCATTGATTCCTTCATCTTCAGCAGTCCTTCCAAAATAGCACTGTGCTTCTGGGAAATGACTCTGGACGGAACCATATTCCTGCATATCGGCGTCACGCTTTATGAAACGGTAGTGAGCTTCTTTCTGGTAATCGCTGTGAGTATTCTGGCTGCCGTTGCCCTCTGGTTCAGCAGCAAGCTGTCCGAAATCCTTGACCCTTATATGGTAGTCTTAAACAGCCTGCCCAAATCAGCTCTGGCGCCTCTCCTTATCGTATGGCTGGGAGCCAACCAGACCACGATCATTGTTGCCGGCATGTCTGTCGCTATTTTCGGAAGTATCTTAAGTCTATACAGCAGCTTCTCTTCCGTAGATCCGGAGAAAATCAAGCTGATCTACACCCTTCGGGGCAATCGCTTTCACGCCCTGACCAAAGTAGTGCTTCCATCCTCCCTGCCGGCTATCATTAATATCATGAAGGTCAATATCGGACTCTGCCTGGTGGGTGTGGTCATCGGCGAATTTCTGGCCGCACGAAGCGGCCTGGGATACCTGATCATCTACTCCAGCCAGGTATTCAAGATGGATTGGCTGCTTCTTGGGATCGTGCTTCTCTGCCTCATGGCAATGGTATTATATGCACTGATCAGCCTGTTAGAGAAATGGTGCGTCAAACACTATTAATTCTTCAGCAAAGACACACTTCTACACCACACCTACAGGACCTGCCACTGGCAGCTCCTTTCGGATGCTTGGCAACTAAAATGCAGCTGCGTATACACGCAACTGCGCTACATATCCCCCTCTTCTTTCAATCAGAATATTTTACCGCTTTTCCCAGCAATTTTGCTTTCAAACTCTCTTTTTTCACAATCAGACCTTCCAGATCAGACGGATATAATCCCGGCTCAATACTAATTACCATATTTTCTTCCAGAACATGATCTGAATCTGCCGAAATCCAGGGTGCCTGCATATCTTTAAGCTATGTATTTATATCGCATGAAGATTCTTAAGAGAGATATCCAAAATCGGTGAAGAATGCGTCAAAGCGCCGCTGGAAATATAGTCTACTCCCAGGTCCTTATATTTTTCGATATTCTCTCTGGTTACATTCCCGGAAATCTCTGTCTCGGCTCTGCCATCGATCAGCTCGACAGCCTGCTTCATTTCCTCCACGGACATATTGTCCAGCATGATGATATCAGCGCCAGCTTCCACTGCTTCTTTTACCATCTCAAGATTCTCTACTTCAACCTCAATCTTGCGCACAAAGGGGGCATATTCCTTTGCCATCTGCACCGCCTCCTTCACGCCGCCGGCAGCGCCAATGTGGTTATCCTTCAGCAGCACGCCATCCGACAGATTATAACGATGATTGTATCCGCCGCCCACGCGAACCGCATATTTCTCAAAGATGCGCATATTAGGAGTGGTCTTTCGGGTATCCAGAAGCTTCATCCTGCTTCCCGTCAAGAGTCCGGCAACCGTATGTGTATAAGTAGCAATTCCGCTCATTCTCTGAAGGTAGTTCAGCGCCACCCTCTCGCCGGAAAGCAGAACCCGTATATCTCCTGTAAGAAGTGCCATCAGCTGTCCCTTCTTCACCTGATCCCCGTCTTTGCAGTAGAATTCTATCTTCGTATTCTCATCTAACAGCTCGAATACCCGGCGAAATACCTCCAGCCCTGCAATCACGCCATCCTGCTTACAGATCAGCTCCACCTGTCCGGTCACCGCTTCCTTCATAACCGAATTGGTGGTCACATCCTCGCTGGAAATGTCTTCTTTTAAGGCTTCCATGATCAAGTGGTCTGCCTGTAATTTCATTGTAATATCATTCATCCTTCTTGTCCTCGCTTTACAACATCAAATCTGATCCGCCTTTTGCCGGCCTAAAATATGCTTCGCCGCACGTTTGGAAAATACCAGACTTTCCAGCAGCGAATTACTTGCCAGCCGGTTAGCGCCGTGAACTCCGTTACAGCTTGTCTCTCCCACGGCATACAGATGCTCCATGGAAGTTTTACTGTCCGCGTCCACCCAGACTCCGCCCATAAAATAGTGCTGTGCCGGCACCACCGGAATCCATTCTTTGGTCACATCATATCCCTCTTCCAGACAGTGCTGGTAAATATTTGGAAAATGATTTAGAATCGTGTCTTTATCAATGTACTCCATCGACAGCCATACATGATCGGTGCCGTCCTTCTTCATCTGCTCTTCAATGGCCCGCGTCACCACGTCTCTTGGCTGCAGTTCATCGGTAAAACGTTCTCCGTTCTTGTCATACAGCACCGCGCCTTCTCCCCGGACAGATTCCGAAATCAGAAATCTCCGTCCCGGCTTCTTCGAATACAGCGTAGTAGGATGTATCTGCACATAGTCCAGATCCTGCACACGGATACCATGCTTCTGGGCAATCGTTATGGCATCTCCCGTCAAATGCGGAAAATTCGTAGAGTGGGGATACCGTCCTCCGATTCCTCCCGTAGCCAGAATCGTATCCTCCGCATAGATACAAAAGGCCTCTCCTTCCTTATTCTCCGCCGTAATACCGATACATTTTCCATCTTTGATCAGAATATCCGTCATAGTCGTATATTCATAGATTTTCACATTGGCGCGGTTCTTAGCCTGCTCTAACAGCTTACTGGTAATCTCCTTGCCGGTAATATCCTCGTGAAAGAGAATCCGCGGGCTTGAGTGAGCGCCTTCTTTTGTATACAGAAATTTTCCATTCTGCCTTGCAAATTCCACGCCATATCCAATCAGATCATCGATGATTTCTCCCGAACCCCGGATCATGATATCTACAGATTCCTTGCGGTTCTCATAATGTCCGGCACGCACCGTGTCTTCAAAATAGTTATTGTAGTCTTCCGAATTGCGAAGTACACAGATACCTCCCTGAGCAAGAAAAGAATCGCTGCTCTCCATATCTGATTTCGTAATCAGGATAACCTCTTTATCAATCGTCAGATTCAGTGCTGCAAACAGACCTGCCACACCAGTTCCTACAATAACTACGTCCGTTCTCATATCCATTCTGCCATACACCTGCCTAACCTGCCAGCTCATGCATCTTTTCCAGAGATGCCTTGGACAGTCTGCGAACCTCATCGCTCACATGTACTTCATTTTCACCTGTAAGAAGAACGTGCTTTACCTTCTCCAGCGTATTCTTCTTCATATTCGGGCAGACCGGAACCGTCTCCGGAAAATAGAATTTTTTATCCGGATTGTTCTGCTGAAGCTTATAGATCACACCCTCTTCCGTGCAGACGATAAATTCCTTCTCCACACTCTCTGTCGCATAGTTAATAATACCTGATGTACTTCCAATGTAATCAGAAACATCCAGGATCTCCTTCGGGCATTCCGGATGGGAAAGTACCTGTGCATTGGGATGCGCTTCCTTCTCCTTCATCACCTCTTCCAGATCCATTCTCTCATGGGTCGGACAGAAACCGTCATTAAAGATAAAATTCTTCTCCGGTACAAGCTCAGAAATGAAATGCGCCAGGTTCCGGTCCGGAATAAAAAAGATATTCTTATTCGGCAGCGCCTTAACAATCTTTACTGCATTAGAAGAAGTCACACATACGTCAGAATGGGTCTTCAGCTCTGCCGTAGAATTGATATAGCATACCACGGCCAGATCTTCATACTGCTCTCTCATTTTTTCAATGGTCTCTGCGTCTGCCATATGGGCCATCGGACAGTCTGCTGTCATATCCGGCATCAGTACCGTCTTATCCGGACTTAAGATTTTTGCACTCTCGCCCATAAAAAAGACGCCGCAAAATACGATCGTCTTCTGCTTCAATCCTGCTGCAACCTTACTCAGATAAAAAGAATCTCCTATGTAATCGGCCACTTCCTGCACTTCCGGCCTCACGTAGTAATGAGCCAGAATCACTGCGTCCTTTTCTTTTTTTAGTTTCTCAATTTCCTCTGTTAATGTCATGTAATTCACCTTCCATTATACCTTGGTTTAAAATTCTCGTTAAAATATACTATATCACATGACATTTCACCTGACAAGACAGTGGTCTTGTCTTTTTTATAACTATCTCAAGCTATTCAGCACCTTCATAATCTCTTCCATTCCCTCATCACTAAAGGGATACAGCGAGGTCTTCTTTTCTTTCCGGGTGGCATCGTAGCACTCCGGCCCCTCCCATATAGTAAGCATAAACTGAATCTCATCTGCCCCTTCTTCCGTATGCTTCTCAATCCGGTAATTATATGCACCTTTGCTTCCGTTGAACTTTGCTTTCTTGTAAAAAGCCAACGGGAACAGCATTTCTCTGGTAATCGCCATTCTCTTACTCCTTCATCTGTCTGTACTGTCCTCTATATTTCAAAGCTTTCCATATCATCCGGCACATAGAGATTGCCGCCGTAGTACTGTCTTCCTTCCTCAGTATACAGCCTCTTACGGTTTCGAATATTCTTATCCTCCGTATGATACAGAATCAGGTTGGGAACTCGAAGTTTCCCAGCCGTCTCGCATGCTTCTTTTACTGTGCTGTGATGCTTCTCATAGGGCTTAAATTCCTCTGCCTCGCCATAAAGACAGAAAGCCTCGTGCATCAGCCAGTCATTTCCGGCAATATACGGCTCATTGACCGGATTGTAAGGCTCATCTCCGGCACAGGCAAGCTTCTTCCCGTTCGAAAATTCTATGGTAAATCCATACTGTTTCGCCTTAGTAGACTCAATATCAAAAAACGTTACCTTACATCCGATGATTTCTCTGCTCTCACCGGAAGTAACTCCGTGAAGCAGGATGCGCTCACCGATATGCTTACACACCTTTTTCTGAATCGTAAGTCCGGTTATGGTCTGAATCACCGGAATCAGATCCTCATGACAGTAAATATTCAGATTTCCCTCATAGCTTCCCTGATTCATCTTCTGCCCAACCATGCGAATCAGCCAGATCAGCCCCAGCAGATGATCAATATGCTCATGCGTAATAAAAATATCATGAAGCTCAGATAAAGGAATATCCGCATCCTTTAACCGCTTCAATATCTGATTGCCGCCTCCTGTATCCACCAGAAAATGACGGTCTCCGTCAGAGAATGCAAAACAGGTATTATATACTTCCGTAACCGCAGCATTTCCGGTGCCTAATATTGTAAGTTTCATAATGGTTCTCCTTTGTCCATTTAATATCCAAACTCCTTGTAGTCCTCCGGCAGGAACCGATGATATATGATATGACATCCCTCATCCTTAAAGCAATAATAATATCTGTCATCTGCATGATCTTCAAAGCGAATCATACAGTCAAATTCACCGTCTCTGATCTGTTCTGTCACAACATGTTTGGAGTGGGCATGAAACAGCTCCACAATCTGTTCCATTGTCGTTCCATAGACCGACACCAGTTCCACCAGCTCTTTAATAAACTCATTCTCCTTCATGGTGCTGTGTACATACTCCGACATCGTATCAGACAGATGAAAACAAAAGCGCTCCCCTTTATGGGAAACTTTTACTTCGCCAAATCTGTCTTTCACAGATTCTGCAAAATCATTCAGGATATTCTGCATCTCATCTGCATTTACATTACTTTTAAAAAAATGATTCAGGGTACTTAAAGGATAGTATAAGCTGACCTTTTCTTTTCTGTATCCCAGCTTCGCCTGCTGTTCCTTGATTAAATCAATAAGATTTGTTTCCAATGCCGTATAATCCATGCAATAACTCCTCCTTTGAATGTTAGTTATGTCTTACTTTTCAATAACAAAAAACACCGCAACTTCTAAGGTTTACGGTGTTCCATATATAAGCTGGAAATCGGACTTGAACCGACGACCCCTTCATTACGAGTGAAGTGCTCTACCGACTGAGCTATTCCAGCATTGTAAACTGCTGTTGCAGCCACAAATACTATTATATCCATTTTACAAAAATTTGCAAGTCTTTATTTTCACTACTTACAGATTCTTTTTTTATCCCGATACATCTACTGGTATATTTGCAAAAATACGGCTTTTCTTAAATAAAATATATCAAAGCTTCATCTCCTTATACAATTGCTCTAGATAATCTTTATCTTGAGTAGCTCTCAATATCTTCTACGCGGTCATCCTCCAAAAGCCTGGCATAAAGCCTATTCATTCTGGCAATACGGCGCTCTCCTTCTTCTCTTCCTCTATTTCTTTCTAATACTTTTTCTTCCCATGCCTGCATATACTTCACCCCAATTTCTTCATTGGATTTGATTGCATTAATACGTTCCTGCAAATCTTTAATTCTTGTGCTTGTACACTCTCGACTTACTTCTTCTGTAGTATGCTCAATATAATGAAGTAATTCTACTAACGTATTATTTAGTTATTTTATTCATTATTTCGTACTTCCTGATCTGGGAATTGAATACAGATACTCAGCCGGTTGTATGCATAGCCGGCACAAATCTTCCCATGCATCTGTTCTACCAGAGTCCTTGCAATTGCCAGCCCCAGACCTGTGGATTTTCTTGCTGCTTCCACCGTGTAAAAGCGGTCAAAAAGTTTTCCTACCTGAATCTCATTCAGGCCAGAGGCTGTATTGGTAAAAGTAATCTCTCCCGTTTCCGACAAAGTAATATAAAGGTCACCGTCGCTGTACTTCATTGCATTATTCAGAAGATTGGAAAATACCCGGGATAAGGCCGAAGAATCCAGCTCACGGATTACTTTCATTTCCGGCATTGATATATCCGGTACGATATGATGCTCCTTCAAAGCCGCATAATATGCCGCTATACTTTTTTCCAGAATCTCATTGATCACAACCGGTTCTGTTACGGCTTCTTCCTTTGCGGTAATTAATACCGAATACTGAAACAATTCTTCTGTAAGCTGTTTCAGCATTTCTGTACGGTTCCCGATCACATCCAAATACCGCGCTACTGTTTCTGACTTTTCTTCCCGCGCAAGCAGATCCAGATATCCAAAAATTGCCGTTAAAGGCGTCCGCAAATCATGGGAAATGTTGGTAACTGCATTCTTCAGCTCCACATCTCCCTGCACAAAGCGACGCCGTTCCTCCTGAAAACGGCGCAGATAGGTATTGATCGTATTTGCCAGACCTCGCATCCTTCTGTCACTGCTGGAAATATCAATCAATGTATTCGTATCAGTTGCGAGCCGGTCAGCAAAAGCTTCCTCAATTTCCTCTGCTGATTTCCGAAGCAAGTACAGCTTTATCAGTAAAACAATATTAAGGAAGGTTAAAATGCCGACAGCGGCCCACAACCAGATTTTCATAACAAACTCCTTATCATATACGAAAGCCTTATTTTATATTTTTCCTGCCAAAACATAGCACTCCGCAGGTACAGGTTACTATAATAATGGATAATGAATATAATGGTAAGCGCTCGGGGTGCGCCGGATTCTGCGCCGATATCTGTACCATCTGGCAGCCGGGAAGAAAATCGTACAGACATTCATACACCTTACGCTTTGTTCCCTCAAGGTAGTGGGGATTCTTCTCCCTCACCACAGAATCTTCATGAGTCTCACCTGTATCAGCTGTATAGGAAACACTGTAGGCGTCATAATATTCAGGCTGCTGAAGACGGTTTTGAATCATCATCGCAGCCATCAGCAGCACTATTGATACTATAATTGACGCAGCAGCGCCATTTGCTTTGCTGCTAATCAGTATACTCATCATCAGAAACAGCGCGCTTAGGGCAATGACCGTCGCCAGGCTAAGTAGTCCCAGCATCACAAGTGCACCCACGTCTGCTTCTATATTTCCTACAAGAGGAATCCCAACTCCGGCAACCACTGCAATATAAGCAAGATGTATCAAAACCAGAGCCACCGTGCAGACGATCAGATTGGCAGTATATATGGCAGTTCTTGTGTGTCCGATCATAAGCTTATTGCGGATGGTTCCGTCGCTGTATTCCGTTCCAGTAAACAATCCCACAAACACGGCTGCAACAACCGGCATAAATATACCGTTCGAATACAGGATGTTATCAATGTGCGGATAATATCCATCTATCGACAGCATTTCCCGGTATTGGGTCGTTGTTGCAAGCAATCCCATTCCGATGGAAAATGCCATGCCAATCCAGAATATCCTGCTCTTTATGAGTCTCGCAAAATTTGCCTTTAATAATCTACTCATTTCTGCCACCTCCCACAAGACTCACGTAATAGCTTTCCAGGCTTTCATCCTTCTCCTGCATGGAAAGGATTTCACAGTGCTCCTCTGCAAGTGCCGCAGCAAGCCGGGAGACATTTACTTTGGCAAAAATATCTGCCTGTGTGTCCGAAAGAACCTGATATTCTATCTTCATTCTGTCAAGCACACGGACAAGCCCCCTGATATTATTTACCTCCATGCGGACGCACTTTCTGCAGGCAGCTTCCAGTTCTTCCGCGCTCATCTCCTTCACCAGATACCCATGATCAATAAATCCATAATGAGTTGCAAGTTTCGAGAGTTCATCCAGAATGTGGCTGGATATCAGAACCGTAATCTGCTTTTCCCGGTTCAGCCTCAGAATCAGCTCCCGCATCTCTATAATGCCCTGCGGATCAAGACCATTGACCGGCTCATCCAGAATCAGGAAATCCGGATCTCCGGCGAGCGCAATGGCAATCCCCAATCTCTGACGCATACCAAGGGAAAATTGTTTCGCCTTTTTCTTCCCCGTATCCTCAAGTCCCACCAGCTTAAGAATATCATCAATCCCGTCAAAAGAAGGCAGCCCGAGAATATGATACTGCTGTTTAAGATTGTCTCTGGCCGTCATTTCAAGATAAACCGAAGGAACTTCCACAATCGCTCCCATCCTTCTGCGTGACCTGAAAATTTCCTTATTCGTATTTTTTCTTCCATATAATGTGTAATCGCCGGATGTCGGCTCCTGAAGACCGCAAATCAATCGAATCAGTGTTGTTTTTCCAGCCCCGTTTTTTCCGATGAAGCCGTAAATCGCCCCCTTCGGAACATTCATAGATAATCCGTTCAGCGCTTTAAATCGCCCATATTCTTTGCACAGCGCATTTGTTTTCAGAACGTAATCCATACTGCGTAACCTCCTATTTTGTTTTGTGCGGTCATTTTACAACAAAATAGTTGAGAAAACGGTAAAGAAAAATGTTGAGATATGGTTGAGAATTTACTGCTCCTTCATTTTAAATCCGATTCCCCATACAGCTTCTATATAATCCTTATTCGTTTTTTCGCGGAGCTTCCCCCGCAAATGGCTGATGTGCGTTTTCAGTGAACCTTCCGTACAATCAGGCGTGTCCTCGCTGATGCGCTCCAGAAGCTGGGATTTGGTAATTACCTGGGCGGGATTCTGCATCAGCAGCTTTAAAATAGCATACTCCGTCCGTGTAAGTCTGACCTCATCTTCACCAGCCGTTACGGCATGGGTATCTGTATCAAGCACAATATCATCGAAGCTTAACCGGAATCCCCCGGCACAGGAAGCCGCCGCCCGAAGCTGCACGGCAATCCGTGCCAGGAGTTCTTTGGTGTGAAAGGGCTTTGTAACATAGTCCACTGCGCCTTCAAGCAGTAAATCCACCTTATGATCAATATCCATCCTGGCACTGACAATGATTACCGGAATTCCTTTGATCTGAGGAAGCACCTCTTCCCCTTTTAATCCCGGAAGCATCAGGTCAAGCAGAACAAGATCCGGTTTCTCCCTGGACAGAAGAAGAACAGCTTCCGTTCCGGAATATGCCCGCAATACATGATATCCCTCTTTTGTCAGTGTTTCCTCCAGCATATTTCCAATATATATGTCATCATCAATAATCAGTATCTGTTTCAAGCCGCATCTCCTCATTTTGTCTTTTCTTACACGATTACGCTTTCTGAAGGCTTATTTCTTCATCTGAATCTCAATCTGATGGTATGGGATCACGATTTCCTCTTCGTCAAATGTCAGCTTAATATCCTCCAGCATCTGCCATCTTACCGGCCAGTATTCCTCCGTCTTCACCCAGCCCCGCATACCGATCACAACACCATCTGCGCCCAGCTCATCCACAAAAAGATTCCGCTCCTTCTCTTTGTCAATCCTGATTTCTCTCTCCATAAGTCTCCAAAGAATCTCTTTGGCCATTTTCAGATCTGACTCATAGGATATGCAGACCTTTATTTCCAGACGTCTCTCGTCCTTCTGTGTCACATTTGTCAGACTGTTGTTAGTGAGCATTCCATTGGGGATGATAACCGTCCGGTTGTCAATCGTAACCAGCTTGGTATAGAATAGCTGGATCTCTTTGACGGTTCCTTCGTTATTGTGATTGTCCTCAACAATGTAATCCCCAACCACAAAAGGCTTTAACAAAAGAATCAGAACGCCTCCTGCAAAGTTTGACAGACTTCCCTGCAGTGCCAGGCCAACGGCTACACCGGCAGATGCGATCACTGCCGCCACAGAAGCGGTATCCACACCAAATTTTGTGGCAATCGTAAAGATCAGGATTGCATACAAGCCAAATTTAAGCAGGGAATCCACAAATTGTTCCACTCCTTTATCTGCACTGGAACGCTCCAGCATCTTCTTTACCAATCCCCGGATCCATTTGATAACCATTCTGCCGATGCAGAAGAAAATAATTGCAAAAAACACCTGAACAGCAAATCCGATCATATTCGGAATATGATCATACACATACTGCAGCAGCGCATTTACTTCTTCTGTCGCTTCCTGCGTTGTCTCTACAACCTCATCCATCGTTTGACACTCCTCTCCTAACCATTCTTCCCAACAAATTTTTCTACTCTTTCAATGCCAGAAATGCACTTAAGTTTCCCCTTGCTGTTCCCGTAACACGGTGGGAAAACAGAACTTCCGGATTACAGCAGGTACACACATTGGTAATTGCCATATGCTCTTTCAAAATCCCTGCTTCCAGAAAATTAATCTCATTGGCCCGCCAGAGATTCAGCTGGTATCTGCCATTCGGCTTCTGATAGTAAAGAGAGTCCCAGTATTCCTCTCCGTAGTTCTCTCTGAACTGTTCTATCACATCCTCACTGACCTCATAACAATCCTGACAGATCGACGGTCCGATTGCCGCAATCATGTCCGCCGGGTTCGTTCCAAAGGTCTCCTGCATCTTCTCTACCGTCACATTCGCCATCTTATGAACCGTTCCCCGCCATCCGGAGTGGCTAAGTCCAATGGCTTTTCGAACCGGATCAATAAAATACAGCGGCACACAGTCAGCATAGAAGGTCACCAAACAGAGTCCCGGCACATTGGTAATTATCCCGTCGGTCTCCGGAAGGGAACTTCCAAAATCCTTTTCTGTTACCACCGCCACATTGGTGGTATGGGTCTGTCTGGTAAATACCATTTTCTTTTCATCCACGCCGATGGCCGCAGCAATCCGTCTCTGATTTTCTGCCACCGCCTCCGGGTCATCCCCGCGGCTGGTACTGAGATTCATGGAAGCCCAGCATCCGGTACTGACTCCGCCAAGTCTGGTAGAAAATCCATGATTCACAATCCCGGTCCGCTCAAGCAGAGGATAGGCAAGATATGGCACTCCCTTCCTTTCCCTGACATCAAATATATGTTCCTGATTCTTATACTTTATCTTCATACCAATCACCCCATATAATCAAACGCATCTTTGTAAAGCTGTATTGTTGGCACAGACTTTCTTCCGGCATCTTCTCTGCCCAAAATCCCTATCACGTCAAAACGACAGGGCAAATAGGACAGGCCGTGTGAGGTAATATAATACAGCGCACATTTAGATATAATCCGCTGTTTCCTGACATCCACCGCCTCCGCCGGCATTCCCTTCGATTCGTCTGTGCGGTATTTTACCTCACAGAACACCAGATATTCTCCATCCCTTGCGATAATGTCAATCTCTCCTGCCCTGCACCGGTAATTATATTCCACAATCCGGTAGCCCAGGCTCTCCAGATATGCGCCTGCAGCCTGTTCATACCTGGTTCCAATCTGCCGGTTATTCCCTTTTTTGTCATTTCTCTGTCTGATTTCTTTTTGTTTCATTCAGTAATATATTTCCCGATAAAACTTCTTCGGTGAATCGGTGTAGGCCCCATTTTTTTCAGACCTTCAATGTGTGCCCTGGTCCCATATCCCTTATTGCTGGCAAAATCATACCCCGGGAACACCTTATCGTACTCCACCATCAGACGGTCTCTGGTCACCTTGGCAATAATGCTTGCCGCTGCAATGGATACGCTCTTGGCATCCCCCTTAATAATTGGAACCTGTCTGATCTCTACCTCAGGAATTGTCACCGCATCATTCAGCAGAATATCCGGCGTCACCTTTAGATTCCCAATCGCCATGCGCATCGCCTCATAGGTCGCCTGAAGAATATTAATCTCATCAATCCTTGCAGGACCCACCATGCCAATGCCGACCGCGACAGCCTGTTCCATGATCACATCATACAGCTCTTCCCGTTTCTTCTCTGACAGCTTCTTGGAATCATTCAAATACAGGATAGGATGATTTTTAGGCAGGATGACCGCTCCTGCCACTACCGGCCCTGCAAACGGTCCCCTGCCCACTTCATCAATTCCGCAGATTGCCTGAAAGTCAGAATATTTCTTCTCGTAAATGCTCATCGCTTCTGTCCGGGCAATCTCTTTTTCCAGTTTTATCTGCTGTTTCTTAAGTCTCTCTTCTTCCCGCTTATTCATGCCTGATTACTCCCATATTATTAAATGGATAAATCCTTATCCATGCACGCCCCAGCAGATCATCTCTTGTCAGAACTCCCACACTTGGATCCCGGCTGTCTGAGCTGTGATTGCGGTTATCTCCCAGCACAAAATATTCATCCTCTCCCAAAATGATCGGCTCTGATGCAATGCCTCCGCTTTCCATAAGCTCCGCGCCATAGATATCGCTCTCCATACGTTCTCCGTTAATATATGTATAGCCGTCTTTCACCTGCACGGTCTCACCCGGCAGCCCAATAATCCTCTTAATATAGAAAACATTGTCCTCATACTGATAGGGAAATACAATAATATCATATCTCTTCGGCTCCCGGAAACGATAGGATATCTTATCTACAATCAGCTGATCTCCATCCTGAAGCGTCGTCTCCATAGAATGTCCGCTGACGCTGGTACGCTGACCCACAAAGGTAATGATCAGATACGTAAGTCCAATGATGATGGCAATATATACAATCCATCCCAGCAATTCACCGATGATTGAATGCTGTCTCTCCTCTCTGCCTGTTTTTCCCATATTAATATCCCCTTTCCAGCTATTAGTGTAGCACAACTACACCGGATATTCCAGTGTTAGTCTGCCAAGCCTTCCATTTCGAAAATCATCCATCAAAAGAGCGGCTGCCTTCTCCGTATCCAGCTCATTTCCTCTCACCAAACAGTGTCTGTTCTCCGCAATTCCATTTAGGCATACATAAGCGTCTTCCGCTTCACTAATCCCGTATTTCTCTGCCAGAACGCCCGGATATTCTCTGCATGCAAACCGGATAAATTCCATTCCCAACTCTTCTATATTCAGTATCTCATCCTTTATTGAACCGATAAAAGCAAGCTTAAGCCCCACACTCTGATCCTCAAATTTGGGCCACAGAATTCCCGGCGTATCTAAAAGCTCCACATTCTTATTCAAACGAATCCACTGCTTTCCCTTGGTAACGCCCGGCTTATTGCCGGTCTTGGCCGCCGCCTTCCCTGCCAGTGAATTGATAAACGTAGACTTGCCCACATTGGGGATTCCAACTACCATCGCCCTCACCGGACGGTTCAGTATTCCCCTCTTGCGGTCCCGCTCGATTTTTTCTCTGCAGGCCTCCTGAATAACTGCCTGAATGGATTTAAGTCCGCCGCCCTTCTTGGAATTAACCTTTACGCAGAAGAATCCCTGTTCCTCGAAATAAGCCTTCCAGGCATCGTTCCACCGTTCCTCGGCCAGATCTGCTTTGTTAAGAAGAATCAGACGGCTTTTTTGTTTCCCAAGCTCATCGATATCCGGGTTCCGGCTGGCAAGCGGCGCTCTGGCATCCACCAGCTCAATCACCAGATCAATCAGTTTTATATTTTCCTGCATCATACGTTTTGCCTTCGTCATATGACCAGGATACCATTGAAAATGCATGTCATCCTCCATATCTATTTCTTCTAAATTTTATAAAAATCCAAAGTGATCCAGCGGCGAGACAATTAGCCATGCTTTCCCATAAATATAACTTCGCTTCACATTGCCCACATCTGCCATACGGCTGTCCTCACTTTTTCCCCTGTCATCACCCAGAACAAAATACTCATCCCCTCCAAGGCTAATCTTGCCGGTCACAATTCCCACGTCACTGATTTCTGCCGTCTCATAATCCTCCGTCAGCTTCTCGCCGTCAATATAAATGGTTCCTTCCAGAATTTCCACCGTCTCTCCCGGAAGGCCAATAATCCTCTTAATATAATAGTGGGAATTTTCATTTCCCTTCGGCTTGAACACAATAATATCGCCACGCTTCGGAGCGCTTGCGTTATACACGAAACGATTGACCAGTACCACGTCCCCATTGGACAGAATTGGACTCATGGAATCTCCCACCGTGCTGACACGCTGTCCAAAGTACCACACAAAGACAAAAGCAAACAACAGGACAATGGCGATCTGCAATATCCACGATGCTGCCTGCTTCAGGCGCTTCATGGGAATCATATTCTTAAAATCCAGTTCCTTAAGACTCTTTTTCTTTTTCGGACGCTTTCTTGGCTTCTTTCTGGGAATTGTCTTCTTTTTTGGTTTCTGTTTTCCCAGATTAAAGTTTATTTTGTTCTTTTTTCTCTTTTTTATCTTATCAGATTTCCTATCTGCTATTCCTCTCGGCATATCAATCACCCGTCATATCATGAGTCTGTTCCATATCAAAATCTGCAAAATAGTTTATGAAATAAAAAATCAGGGACAAGTACACATCTATGTATTTGTCCCTTCTCATTCACTGTTATTTTACTAACTCTTTTACCTTAGCTGCCTTACCAACGCGGCTTCTTAAGTAGTTCAGTTTTGCTCTTCTTACCTTACCTCTACGCACAACTTCTACCTTCTCAACATTTGGTGAGTGCAGTGGCCAGGTCTTCTCAACGCCAACACCGTTAGAGCTCTTTCTAACCGTAAATGTAGCTCTGGCGCCTCCGCCCTGTTTCTTAAGTACAGTACCCTCGAATACCTGAATTCTCTCGCGGTTACCTTCCTTGATCTTACCGTAAACCTTTACAGTATCGCCAACATGAAACTGTGGCACGTTTTCTTTCAGCTGTTCAGCCTCAATACTCTTAATAATCTCGTTCATCGTGTGACCTCCTTATTATTCGGATGTTCTTAATACCTTCATCATCGTACCAGAGGACCATCTCTTTCTTCTCACAACACGCTATATCTTATCATAATCTGACAGACTTTGCAAGCCTTTTTTCATCTTCTGTAAGCTCCGCTTTTTCCAGTAAATCCGGACGGTTCTTCGCAGTCCGTATCACCGACTGTTCCCTCCGCCATTTCTCGATATTGGCATGATGCCCTGACAGTAATATAGGCGGTACCTGTTTTTCATGCCAGATCTCCGGTCTGGAATACTGAGGATATTCAAGAAGACTATCCTGAAAACTCTCAAACTCGGCAGATACATTGTTATGAAGCACTCCCGGAACCATTCTGGAAATAGCATCCACCATCACCATTGCCGGCAGCTCTCCCCCTGTCAGTACATAGTCGCCAATGGACACATAGTCTGTTACAATCTCTTCCAGCACACGCTCGTCAATGCCTTCATAATGACCGCACAGAAAAATCAGCTCCTCTTCCTTTGCCAGCTCCTCTGCCATAGCCTGACTAAATGTCTGTCCCTGGGGCGACATATAGAGCACCCTCACTTTTTTCTGCGTGCTCTGTTTTTCCATAATTGCCTGATAGCACTGATACACCGGTTCTGCCTGCATGAGCATTCCGGCGCCGCCTCCGTAGGGATAATCATCTACACTCTGATGTTTGTTAAATGCATAATCCCGAATGTTGACGGCTTCGATCGAAAGTATTCCCTTCTCCATAGCCCTTCCGGTAATACTGGTGGAAAGACCTCCCATGACCATCTCCGGAAACAAAGTCATAATATGAATGTTCATTAGATCAGCCCCTCCATCAGATGAATGGTCATCCGCATTGCTTCCACGTCTACGTCCAGTATACAATCTTTAATTGCCGGAATCAGCACTTCTCCATGCTCTCTGGAATCGACAATATATACATCGTTGGCGCCGGTCTCCATAACATCCTTCAGAGAACCAAAAAGATTCCCGTCCTCAGTATATACCTCCATCCCCATCATATCTGCAATATAATATTCATCCTCTTCAAGAGGCGCAGCGTCCTCCCGGTCAATCAGCAGGCTTCTTCCTTTATATTTCTCAATATCATTAATATTATCGATCCCCTTAAATTTCAGAATCGCAAACTGCTTAAAAAATTTCACATTCTGAATCTCCAGCTGGATCTGTTCCTTTCCGGTATCGAGATATATTTTTTTCAACTGTTTAAATCGATTTACATCATCTGTTGTGGGAAATACTTTTACTTCCCCACGTACTCCATGTGTAGAGGAAATAACTCCCACCTGCAACTGTTTCTCCATTCAGCTCTCCTATACTGTTTGCTTCTAAATGATTTCCTTCATAAACAAACAAGTCCCCTGACACGCTATAAACCTAATAACGTATGGGGACTTCGTATGCATTAACCAGCGATATCAACAATCACTTTCTTGTCTTCCTTCGCAGCAGCTGCCTTCACTACAGAACGGATTGCCTTCGCAATGCGTCCCTGCTTTCCGATGACTTTACCCATATCGGATTCCGATACGCGAACCTCAACTACTGTTGTACGGCCTTCCTGTCTTTCGGTAACAACCACTTCATCAGGATTATCCACCAATGCTTTTGCAATGACTTCAACTAACTCTCTCATGAATGTGCACCTCCGCCAATACTATTTTTCAATGCCGGCTACTTTAAAAAGCTTTCCAACAACCTCTGTCGGCTGTGCACCATTGTTAAGCCACTTCTTTGCTGCTTCCTCATCAATAGAAATTCCACTTGGCTCAAGGTTTGGATCGTAAGTACCAATCTCCTCGATAAATCTTCCATCTCTTGGAGATCTGGAATCTGCTACTACGATTCTATAGAAAGGAGCCTTCTTCTGTCCCATTCTTTTCAATCTGATCTTTACTGCCATTTTGTTCACCTCCGTAATATTTTACATTTTCATCATTCATTTATGTTAAAAAGGTAATCTGAATCTTCCCTTTTTACCACCTTTTGTCATGGTCTTCATCATCTTCTTCATGCCATCAAACTGCTTCACCATGCGATTCACTTCACTGATATCGACGCCGGCGCCTCTGGCAATTCTGTGCTTTCTGGAAGGATTCATGATGTCGGGATTCGCTCTCTCTTCCGGCGTCATGGAATAAATCATTGCTTCCATTCTTGCCATCTGCTTCTCAGCTGCTTCGGTCTGTTCATCTGAAATCTTCAGGTTCTTGCCGCCCAACGCACCCATGCCCGGAAGCATACCCATAAGACCGGACAGACCTCCCATATTCTTCATCTGCTGCGTGCTTACCAGGAAATCATTATAATCAAACTGATTCTTCTTTACCTTCTGACTCAGCTGCTTCGCCTTCTCTTCATCAATCTCAGCCTCCGCTTTCTCAATCAGAGTCAGCACATCGCCCATGCCAAGGATTCTGGAAGCCATACGGTCCGGATAAAACTGCTCCAGATCCGAAAGCTTCTCACCCATACCAATGTATAGAATCGGCTTTCCTGTCACAGCCTTTACTGACAGCGCCGCGCCGCCCCTGGTATCACCGTCCAGCTTCGTTACAATCACGCCGTCAATGCCAACCTTCTGGTCAAATTCGGAAGCCACATTCACCGCATCCTGACCGGTCATGGCATCAATGACAAGAATCGTCTGATGTACATCGACAGTCTCTTTAATTTCCTGAAGCTCCGCCATCATGTCTTCATCAATGTGAAGACGTCCAGCCGTATCCAGAATCACGATATTATTGCCATTCTTCTTGGCATGCTCTAATGCTGCCTTGGCAATATTCGCCGGTTTGTGATTCTCTCCCATGGAGAAAACCTCTACTCCCTGCTTCTCGCCGTTAATCTGCAGCTGTTTGATCGCTGCCGGACGATACACATCGCAGGCAGCCAGCAGTGGTTTCTTGCCCTTCAGCTTGAACTTACCGGCAAGCTTGGCTGTCGTGGTCGTCTTACCGGCTCCCTGAAGACCTGCCATCAGAATCACCGTAATCGCGCTTCCCGGCTGAAGCTTAATCTCTGTGGTCTCGGAACCCATAAGCTTCACAAGCTCCTCGTTCACAATCTTAATTACCATCTGTCCCGGATTCAGGCCATTCATCACATCCTGTCCGATGGCGCGCTCCTGCACGTTCTTAACGAAATCTTTAACCACCTTGAAGTTAACATCGGCTGCAAGAAGGGCACGCTTGATCTCCTTCAGAGCCTCTTTTACATCTGCTTCCGTCAGACGCCCTTTGCTTCTTAAGTTTTTAAATACATTCTGAAGTTTCTCTGTCAAACTGTCAAAAGCCATGCTATAACTCCTCTAAAATCTCATCCGATATCTTACGGATATCAGCTTTCAGCTTCACAACATCTCCAGCAGACTCCGCTTCTCTGTCAAGAATCTCATTGATATCGTGAATCTTCTCCTTCACTGCGAGAAACCTGGACACCAGATGCAGCTTATCCTCATATCCCTGAAGAGTCTTATCACACCGCCGGATCAGATCATGGACACCCTGTCTGCTGATCCCTGCATCCTTAGCTATCTCACCAAGAGATAAATCCTCCAGCACAAACTGTTCATAAATCTCTTTCTGGTGACTTGTAAGAAGTTCACCATAAAAATCATAAAGCAATGTCTGCCTAAAAAAATCATCCATCATTTCTCACCTGTGTAATCATATACTAATTCCATTACAGTGTCAAGTATTTTTTCTTTACACCTTTCAAAAATTTTATCCTATTACTTTTTTCACACTTTTTCCCTCTCCACATATTATGTACTGTAATCAAAATCCTACGGAGGTTTTTTCAATGAGTGATTTATCAAACTGTGGATGCGGTTGTGAAAGTAACATGAACGATTGTGGCAGATGTGGACGCAGCGGTGACTGCGGCTGTGGCTTCGGCAACAACAGCTGTCTGTGGATCATCCTGCTTCTTATCTTCTGCGGCGGATGCGGCAACGGATTCGGACGCGGCGGCGACTGCGGCTGTGGCTGCGGCAACGACAGCTGCCTGTGGATCATCCTGCTCCTTATCTTCTGCGGCGGATGCGGCAATGGATTTGGCTGCTGCTAATTTCTAACCATTCCGGGTGCAGGCTATATGCGGGGATATAAAAGATTATCCCCGCATATACATAGTACAACATTACTTTCAGGTGGGAATCTATGGAAAAACGTCCGCCTCTTCCTATGACACAATTAGATATGCTTGTCGGAAGCGAGGAGCTGCAGATGATGAAGCTCATGCTTTCCTATATTCCTTCGGCCTATCGCGGAATGCTGGCAATTTACATCAAATTCACAGAATTCCAGAACACACTCAAACTCTTTGGCGGATTTGGATACAAGCCCGGCTCTGAAATCATCAAGAGCAAAGACATCCATTCTCCTTCCGACATTTTGGAAGATCTCCGCCCCTTCATGAGTCCCGGAGATATGGAATCCCTCGACATGCTGATAAACGCCATGAACATGATGGATATGATGAAGGGCATGGATATGTCCGACCTCTCCGGCTTTGGCGGCACAGGAGAAATGTCTGATATGATGAATATGTTCAATAATATAGTGAAAGGAAATCAAGACGATGAATGATTGGATGAATCATCCGGCAATGAAAAACATTGACCCGGTTAAACTTGAGCTCATTAGAACCGCTGCAGCCCAGACAAGCGGTAAACGCGGAAATAATATGGCAACCGTCATGATGGCTCTGATCACCACTGCAAGAAAACAGGGCATAAGCTTTACCCCTGAAGAAATGTCCCTGATTCTGGAGGTACTAAAAGACGGCAAATCGAAGGAGGAGCAGGCTCAAATCGACAATATGGTAGCCATGGTAATGAACATGATAAAAAGACAGAAATAGACAGACGCAAAAAGCGTCTGTCTATTAGCCGGAAGAAAGGCTTATTCTTCCAATTGCCTCAGATTATACCGTGCCAAAAGCGTTGTCCCAAGAGCAAATACAAATTGTGCTGTTACTCTTATAACCATACCAAATTCTTTTGAGAACGATTCATATTCACCTGTCACCAGAAAATAGATACAGCAGAAGATACCCGCTCCTGAAATAAGCATCGCAACCCCACTGGCCCAAAGAAGTCTTGCCGGGCCCTTTTTCTGCTGTTTCGGCGTCATATTCTCTCCTAGGCGAAGCATATGTAAAAGTCCGATCCATGCGATCACAAGCGGTATCAGATACAGCGCCCAGCTTATAAAAACGGCAGAATCTCCCATGCTCTGGCAGGAATAGATTCCCGTCAGACCAAAAGCAATTGTCATCAGTGCCACCAGTGCCACGGCACCCTTCTTTATCACAGAAATACGCTCTATGTCACATCTATATCTCAGAATCTGTTCCTTCTGTGGTTCCTTCATAATTAATATGTACGTCCTCCATCCATTAAAATAATCTGTCCATGAATATATGAGCTTTCCGGTGCTGCCAAAAAGCAGGCCAGATTAGCAATATCCTCCGGATATCCAAATCTCCCGATTGGAATCTGGGACACAAGCTTTTCTTTTGACTCTTCTGTCGGATACAGTGTATCAAACAGATCCGTAACGATCACACGCGGTGCGATTGCATTTACACTGACACCATTTTTTCCCAGCTCTTTCGAGACGGTTCTCATCAATCCATGCTGTCCGGATTTAGAAGAAGCATAGTGGGCACCTCCTCCGGTCCCGGTAATGCCAGAACCAGAGGTTATAAAAATAATTCTCCCATTGTCTGCAGGAGTTTTTTTTGCAAAGCAGTCATAAAACGCCTTCACCGTGTAAAATGAGCCACTAAGATTAATGGAAATGACTCTCTCCCACTCGGCAGCATCAATCTCAGCAATCGAATGTTTTCTGCTGACTCCAGCGTTAATCACAAGGATATCTATCTTTCCAAAAGCTTCTATCAGCTGCCTCCTTGCCTGAAGCATCGACTCATAACTCGAAACATCAGCTGCCACAAACACACAGTTATATCCCTTCGCCGTAAACTCATCCTGCGTGGCGGCTCCCGTCGCCCGATCAAAGTCGATGATTCCAACGGCCGCACCGCTCTCGGCTAACCTTTCAGCAATACTCCGTCCAATTCCCTTGGCTGCACCTGTAACTACGGCTATTTTCCCTTCTAAACTTAAATTCATGTCTCACCTCAACTGTCAGACCGAGCTTACACAGGTCTCTTTTCGATACTGTAAAATGCTCAGCTCAGAATCTCTACAATTTTCTTAATATCCTGCTCCACGCCAATTCCTGTCAGAAAAGATAATGCACGGATGACCGGAACCTTATCACTGGTATAGCTTGTTGTGGTTACAACAAGATCTGCACCGGAAATCTTTGATTCAATCTCGGCAACCTTACACTGAACTACGTCAGCCTGCACATTTGCTTTCTGAAGTGCTTCTTTAATCTTTACACATACAACAGTGGATGTAGCGATACCTGTCCCGCAGGCAACAATTACTTTTTTCATACGATAGATACTCCTTTCCATTTGTTACAAATACATTTATACTTCTCCAGCCTCTTCGGCCTGTGCCTTAACATCATTTCTGCACAGATACCACATGCCAAAGTATGCAATTACTACTACTACAGCAGCAATGAGCATCGGCATATTCGAAGGATCGCACAATTTTGCAAATACCCATACCAGAATATGGCAGGATGCGTCAATACCGGAAATCTGTGTAGCTCCCTCCGGGAATGCAAATCCTACGGCTTTTCCCATCGTCGTAGTAGCTTCTGCTAAATTTGTTGCAATAAAGAAGATTGCACACATCATTACGGATGAGTTCAATACGCTTCGTACAATATTTCCGCGGGATGCAACTACTGCCCAGATTACAGTAAATGGAAGTACCGCAAGGTCTGCGTAAGGAAGCATTCTGTTGTATGGAAGAATAAACGCCAATGCGATGGTAATAGGAATCATAATCAAGGATACTGTTACAACAGTAGGATGTCCTGTAGCAACAGCTGCATCCAGACCAATGTAAACTTCCTTGCCCGGGAATTTCTTCTGGATGAACTCTCTTGCACCCTCTGAAATCGGCATCAGACCTTCCATCAGAAGAGCTACCATTTTTGGAAGAAGCACAAGTACTGCAGCCATGTTGATACCTGTCAGGATAATAGATTTAGAATCATATCCGGCCAATGCTCCGATAATAATACCAAGAACCAACCCAAGGAACATAGGTTCACCTACAAATCCAAGCTTTTTCTTCAGGGTATCTCCCGTGACATTCACCTTGTTCAGACCAGGAATTTTGTCCCAGATACGGTTCAGTGTGTAGCAGACCGGAGCCCATGCAACCGTCTCAGCGTGCGGAAGGCATACACCCGGAAGCCCGAGGAAGGATCCTACTGCCGGTGCCGTCCAATCTGCCAGCTTAAAGGTTACAATTGCATGAATCAGTGCACAGAGAATGCATAACGGAAGGCTGCCCGTTGCATAATAAATCACTCCGCCTGCAAAAATCAGATGCCAGTAATTCCAGATATCTACGTCCATGGTTTTTGTCAGATTCAGCGCCAGCATAACGATGTTGACAATAAATAGCATTGGAATCAGCATAACCGCAATCGGAGTAGCCCATGTAATAGATGCAGCTACCGGCCAGCCTACGTCCAGTACATTCAGATTCAGGTTTAATCTCTCAACCATCGCCTGCGCCGCACCGCCGGCATATTCGGACAAAAGGCCAATCACCAGATTAATGCCGATGAATCCGACGCCTACCGTCAGACCTGCCCGGAATGATTTTACAAATCCCTGTCCTAAAATCAGACCAAAGATTGTCAGAATAACAGGAAGCATGGCACTTGCTCCCAAGTCCAATATGTATTGAACTGCGCTTGTAATAATACTCATTTTTTCATCCTCTCTTTCTCTTTTTGTATTATTAATGTGTATCAATCACAGATGGACTATGCCATAAGTCCATCCATAATTTCTGTGATCGCTTCTATATCCTTTGCTTCCTTAATCGTCTGCAGTACGGATACATTCTGGCAGGTCTCAACCAACTGAGCCAGCATTGCAATCTGATCATCCGGTTTCAAAATGGCAAGCATAAAAATCACTTCTACCTGAACGGTTGCTTCATCATCCCCCATGACCACAAATTCAACCGGATTCTCCAAAACACCGCACATAACCGCCTTCTGATTCACATGAACGCTGTCAGTATGCGGAATAGCCACACCAAATGCTTCCATTGGAAGACCTGTTGGGAATACCTTTTCCCGTTCCTGTACGGCTTCTACATAGGACTCTTTTACGAATCCTTTCTCCACCATGACCCTGCTCATAGCTTTTAGTGTTTCAAACTTATCTTTTGTATCCACCTTTGCTATCAGAAATCCCTTTTCCAGGTTCTCACCTAATATCTGCATGTTATCCCTCCTTTCCATCACTGTTTTTTCTTTTCTTCAGATATCTGTATCACTACTTTTACTTCTTCTGCATTCTTACTCCGGGTAAAACCTTCTTCCCAGTTCTCCAGATCTGTAATCATGGTCACAATTTTTTCCGGACTAACAAGTCCTTCCTCCATAAGTTTCAGAGAAGTAATCCACGCACTTGGCTTCTGGGTTCGGGTACCGTAATACCGGATCTCCTTCGGGAAAAATATTCCCACATTTATTTCGTTATAATCTCTGGCAAATACACCGATCTGAACGACTTCTCCCTTCTTTTTAATCAGCTCAAAGGACCGGTTCAGTGCCGGTATCGCGCCAGAACATTCATAAATCTTATCCGGTCCGACACCTCCTGTCATCTCACTCATGATCTCATCCAGATTTTCCTTCATCTGATCGACGATCCGGTCAAATCCAAGCTCTCCTGCAACCCGAAACCGCTCTTCATCCTTCGTAAGTCCTGCAATGACCACTTTCGCTCCCCGGGCCTTACATACCATTCCAGTCAGAAGTCCCATGGCTCCCGGTCCGAAAATCAAAACGGTTTCCCCCTTCTGTACCTGTGAAGTCTCCATTGCTCCGTGAACCGCGCAGGCAAGGGGTTCTGTTAGTGATGCCTGAAGCAGACTCACCTTTTCAGGCAGTACATGTACTCTCGCCTCATGATTGATCACATATTCTGCAAATCCCCCATCTGCCTGCGTACCTAACCCCCGACGCTTCGAACACAGATTGTACTCTTCATTGATGCAGTAAATACATTTGCCACAGGTCTCAAAAGTTGTCTCACTGGTAACCCGGTCTCCCACCTTGATATTCTTTACATCCGGCCCAATCGCTTCTACGATTCCCGAAAATTCGTGTCCCAGAGTAACAGGTGGTTTATTTCCTGCATAATTGCCATTCCAGGTATGTAGGTCTGAACCACAGATGCCTGCGTAAACCACCCGAATTTTTACCAGATCTCCTCTCACTTCCGGCTCGGAAACCTGACACACCTTAAGATTCCCTGGTCCTTTTGCATATTTTACTAATGCTTTCATCCTTTTCCTCCTCTGCAAAACACACATTGCGGTATTCGTTATTTCTTCATAGTTTTTAAACTATTTATAGCTTCTAACAATGCTTTCTTATCATGCATTTGATCAAGCATTTGTTTTGTCTTCTCATTTCCAAAAATCATCATTACATCGTACAGCGCCTGATTTACACTCTCTGCACTTTGAAGACTCATTCCGATTACATAGCGGACAGGATCATTGCTTTCATGATGAAAAGAAACCGGTGGTTTCAGCCGCAGTAATGAGGCTGCCTCCTGCTTTCCCCCTTCCTCCGCATGGGGAAGCGCTGTTCCGGGCCAGATAACAATATAGGGACCATGTATTTTAATATTCTCAACCATATCGTCCAAATACCGTTCCTCTACCGCTCCAGTATCATAGAGGAGCCTTCCGGCCTGTCTGACCGCATCCTCCCAATCCTCTGCCTGAAAATCGACCATGATCCGTTCTTCCGAAAGCAAATTGTAAAATGCTCCCTGAATATCTGCTTCTACCGGATTCACAATATCTAATTCCAGATCCTGCTCTGTTCCGGCATTTCCCTCCAATATTTCAAAGACCATCCGCTGAATATCCAGCAGATCATCTCTGCCCAGAATCGGCGAACGCACTACGGCGCAGGGAATGTCTTCGTTATCCAGCGCTATCGTAGAGACAATCATCTGCGCCCCGCTGCTCTGAATTTCTTTTGTATTATGAACGGACGAGACATTTACAATATCAATGAACTCATCCAATGCATGAAGCTTTGCAAGCATAAACTGCGCGGTTCCTCTCCCGGTTTCACACACAAGCGCTACACGGACACGGCTTCCCTTCGAGCTCTCTACCTTTTCTTTTTCCAGCACTGAAGCAAAGTACAGAACCATAAAAGACATCTCATCTTCTGAAAATTCACAGCCAATATATTCTTCCAGACCTCCGATGTTTTTGCGTATAATCCTGAAAATCTCCGGATATTCCCGCAGAAGAGATTCCTTTAAAGGATTTCTCAGGGTCTCTCCCGTCTGCAGACGATATACCGCCGAACGCATATGTGCAATCAAAAGATCATACAGTGCAAAATCCAAATAAAAATCAATTCCAAAGCAACTGGAAATATGGTACAGAGTCTCCGCTATCACCAAACGAATATCCAATGAATTTTCCTTGTGGGTCTTATCCTTTAGATAGCTTTTTCCCTTCAGGCATTCGGTATAATATAACACCTCTGTCTCTGAAATTTTAATTTCATATTCCTGTTCTATTTTCTGGAAAAGATTACTGCTGAACACATATTTAGAACTTTCCATCAGATTACTCCAGGTCCCTGCATAATAGTCCGGCAGAACCTGATGGTTTGCAATTCGATTTACAACTAGGGTCAATTCTATTACTGCTTCAAAAAAAGAATAGTCGGATAAAAAAGATTGCAATTCTTCTTCCTGCTGGATAACAAGCTGTTTCATATCATTATAGATATTCAGCTTATCCATCTGATGAATGAGAAGATTCCAGAACGCCCCCAGGCTGTATCCGGTCTCATATTCATTATCATCTCCGTTTACCTCAAGGAGCTTTAGAATTCCCTTTCGGATTTCATACTCCGGCACATTCACAATGTATCCCCAGTGCACCTGGGAAATCAGTTCCATCTTATTCTCTTCGAACCATTTCTTGATTTCCGGAAGATCCCTAAGAAGCGTTGTCCTGCTCACTCCTATGGTATCTTTTAACTGTTCGACCGTGATATATCCATTGGCACTTAGTAAAATCATAACAAGAACTGCCGCCCGCTCATTCTTAGACATACAGTAGGTATAAAAGGTATGTTCACAGATAAATGTTTCAAAAGCGCGAACATCAATTTTTTCTTTGGTACAAATAGACAGCTCTCCATCCGAATCCAGCATAATAAGTGGAAGCTCATACTTTTCCAGGGCATCATTAAGCTCTTTAATGTCTGCTCTGATGGTCCTTTCCTGGACCTTGTATTTTTCAACCAGTTCCGTAACATTCTGCCGGGTTCCCAGAACCAGTTCTCTTAAGATTTTGTTACTTCTCCTGTTCATAGTTGCCTCCTTTATGGGAAACATTATAATATAGCCTGCGAAACTCAAAAAGTCCCAACATCTGCCCTTAATCTGCAACAAATGGTATTATTCTGCTCTGCCAGCCAGTTCCACTGACGGCTGCACAGTCTACCGCGGCAGCTCTTTTATATGACAGCAAAAAAACAGATGAAGCATTTGCCTCATCTGTTTCATCCTGTTTTCCCTATTTACTTAACATTCCATATACTATTCTTTTGGTAACTCTGGAGTTCCCTGTCCATAATGTTTAAAAATTTCTACCGCACGCTCTATCTGTTCAGCGGTCAGCTCCGGTACATTCTTATCCACACTGCAGGCAACGGAATAAGTCTTTGCTGCTTCTTCCAAATATACACAGGCACACAGAGCCTGCTTCAGGCTGTCACCCACGCCAATCACACCGTGATGTTTCAGTATGACTGCTAACCTGTCTCCGATATTTTCAACAACCTCTTTTCCCATCTGCTCACTTGCCGCTGAAGAATATGGACATACTTTTACGGAACCACGCGTTGCATTCGCCAGTGTCGTGAGATTACATGGAACTTCATCTGTAATAAGTCCAACCCCCGTCGCATAGGGCTGATGTGTATGTATTACCGCGTTCACTTCCGGCATGTTCTTTAAAATATAAAGAAGCGCCACCGTGTCTACAGACGGTTTTCTTTCCCCTTCAATAATATTTCCATTAATATCCATTACCAGAACATCCTCTGGCACCATATCTTCATAAATCATACCCGATGGCGTCACCAGAATTTCTCCTGTCGGCATACGCAAAGTCACATTCCCACCGGATAAGGTAATCAATCCATAACGATCCAGCTTTTTCCCTGCTTCAATAATCGCAATTTTTTCCTGTTCATACATAATTATACTCCTTATTTCCTTTTTGCAGTATTCTTTTGAATTTTTCTTGTTTTCAAATTCTTTGCATTCTGACTGCTTTTTACGGCTCTCGCCTTTAATCCCTCTGGATCAATTTCAATTTCTTTATTATATAGGAATTTAAACAACTCCTCCCCGTCGCTGTAATAATAGCAATTTACCCAATAACGCCCGCGAAAAATACCTGCCTCGTTAATGCGGACAAACATCTTTGTTCCCGATGCCAGAGGTTTACATTTAAAGCGTCTGACTTCTTCCCAATTATAGCGGTGCTCCCTGCCATATGCAGAAAAGATGATTCCGCTATCATTAACCTCGACCTTGGATGGATTAGCAATTGATACAAAAGATTCCCAGACAAAATAACCGGAAACAATCGCCGTCGCCCCCCAAAGAATCGGCATATCTCCCATAACAAGATGTAAAATTGCATACGCAAAAATCAATACACAAAAACCGGCTGTCACCGTAATTTTCACAAAAAATACCTTTGGATCATATTTATAAGTATGCAAATCCGGAAATCTCCTTTCATCAAACAATGTCATAAAAATCAAGTGAACAGACAGATACCTCGCATCCTGCAAGGTATCCGTCAAAATAGAGGAGCTTAGCTGGCAGCATGCATCTCTGCCGCCTCTTTCAATATCTTCTTTCTGTTGATCAGGGCCAGCGCCAGTGCCACAGCACCTACTGCAACAATTCCCACAATCGGATGAATACCATTCAATCTGGTAATTATCCATGTTAACGGGTTCGCGCCATCACAGATACTTGAAATGGCTGTTGCAGAACCCATCTCAAATCCGGCTGCCTGTGCAGCAGGCGTAATCCACTGGGAAAGATCAGTTGCAATATACAGACCTGCTGTCAGTGTGATAATACCGATGATCAGTGCACGGAAGCCATTTCCTTTTACCACTGGAGTAATCAATACGAACATCCACGGAATAACTGCCAGGTCAGCGAAAGGCATTACCTGATTACCTGGTAACAACACTGCCAAAAATACTGTGATCGGAACAAGTACCAGCGATACAGAAAGCGTCATTGGATGTCCCACACCAACTGCAGAATCAAGGCCAATGTAAATCTTACCACGGTTAGAGAACCTCTTCTCAATAAATTCAGAAGCAGCATCTGATACCGGAATCAGACCTTCCATCAGAAGAGCTGCCATCTTCGGAATCAGAACCAGTACTGCTCCAAGGTTGATACCCAGGGCAAGAATAGCCGGGACATCATAACCAGCTACAATACCGATGATGATACCAAGAACCGTACCAACCAGAATAGGCTCGCCGAACACACCAAATCTCTTCTGCATCTTTTCAATATCAAAGTTAATCTTGTTGACACCTGGAATCTTATCCAAAATCCAGTTAAAAAGCATTGCAATCGGAGCATATGCTGTGGTAAAACCATGTGGCAGCGATACACCCGGAAGTCCTAATGTCTCTTCTACACCACTTGCTGTCCAATCACCCAAAACCATGATAATAACCATATTTAAAATCGCTGCAATCACACCATACATCTGATTGCCGGTAACAACAGCTACCAATGCGCCAGTAAATGCAAAATGCCAGTAATCCCAAATATCTACATCAACCGTCTGTGTTGTATTTGTCAAAAGCATTACAATATTAACTGCCAAACAAACAGGAATAATAATGGTACCAACCTTAGACGCAAACGCTATCTGAGCTGCCGCCGGCCAGCCTACATCAATAACCGACAGACTTAGTCCAAAACGCTCAGCCATTTGAGAAACAGCCGGTGCCAAGTTATCACCCATCAAGCCAGTAACCAAATTCAAACCTATAAATCCAATACCTACCGTCAAACCAGCACGTAAAGATTTTCCAAATCCAGCGCCCAAGATGCATCCCATAACGCAGATGATAATCGGCATCATAACGGTAGCGCCCAAATCACTTATGTACTGGAAAAAACCCAAAAAATAACTCATATCTTTATTCTCCTTCCTTATCTGTTGTATCAACCTGATGTCCATGTCCCTTTAAAAGCGACAAGTTATTTTTTCAACACTTCTACGATCTTGTCAACAACCGGTTCGGTACCTCTTCCGAGCAGGAACGGAGTACCAATAATCAGCGGACAATGACACTCTCCTCCAAGAACGGTTGTAGAAATCACAAGATCATACTGTTTGGATTTCTCTGCCACCTCTGAAGCCTTTCCCTGAGTAATCTGGAATGTTCCTTTTAAACCTCTGTCCTCCAGCGCCTTTGTAACCTTCTGGTTTACTGCGGTTGAAGTACAAATTCCAGAACCACATACAAGTAAAATTCTTTTCATCCCTCACACACCTCCTTTTCTTCATTTATTCTGCACATTATATGAAAGACCATACCTTTTATACAATGTTACATTACGTATCAAAAAATCCTTTGAATCTTTTCGCCAGCTCACTGGCTGTGGTACACGACTTTAATCCTCTCAGATTTCCCTCAGTCTGGAATATATCCATCATTTTGCCAAGAAAATCCACCTGACTTTCAGGTTTTTCGATTGCCATCATAAACATCATCTCAACATTTACAGGTATTTCAGGCATGCCCATATGACAAAATTGAACATTCTTCTTCAAAATTCCGACAGCAATTGCCTGTTTCTTTACATGGATGGAATCTGTATGCGGAATTGCAATGCCCATTTCTTCAAAATTAAGTCCTGTACTAAAAACTTTTTCTCTGGCTTTTACTGCTTCTATATAGCTCTCCTTCACGATATCTTTTTCATACAGATGCTTCGCAAGAATTTCTATTGCTTCCTGATCTGTTTCTGCCTCGATATCCATTAAAATCAGTTCGGGAGAAATATAGACATCTCCTAATGCATTTGACATCTTTGATTCACCTCCTTTTTCACCTTCTGATTAATCCATTGTTTTTAAATGATTAATAGCATCTAAAATTGACTTTTTATCCGGCAGATAATCCATCATCTGCCTCAGCTTCTCATTTCCAAATATCATCATAAGATCATAAATTGCCTGATTGATGCTTTCAGCACTCTTAACACTCATTCCTATTACATAGCGCACCGGATCATTTACTTCATGATGAAATTCAACAGGCGTTTTCAGCCTGACCAAAGATGCAGCCTCCCGAATCACTCCTTCACTGGTATCGGCATGAGGCAATGCTGTAGCGGGACATACAACAACGTATGGTCCATACTTTTCAATATTACCGATCATTGCTTCAATATAGCGCTCTTCCACCGCGCCTGTTTCATATAAAAGCATTCCCGATTTGCGAACCGCATCCTTCCAATCTCTGGCCGGATAGTCAATGACGATGCTTTCTTCCGACAGCAGGTTGTAAAATGCCCCCTGAATATTTACGTCATCCGGATTTACAATATCCATTCCAATCTCCGAATGGTCTTCCATATGCTCTCCAATCACTTCCAAAACCATTTTCTGGATATCCAGAAGATCATCCGTATTTAACATTGCAGAACGCACGGTAATACAGGGAAGTTCCACATTATCCAACGGTATGGTTGATATAATCATCTGCACGCCTGCATTTTTGATCTCATTTGTATTGTGAACAGAAGATATATTTACAATCTCTATCATTTCATCCAGTGTCCGAAGCTTTGCCAGCATAAACTGTGCAGTTCCTCTTCCCGTCTCACAGATTAATGCAACCCGGACTTTTCTGTTTCTTGAGCTTTCCACTTTTTCCTTTTCCAATACAGATGCAAAATACAAAACCATAAAGGACATTTCATCCTCTGAAAATTCGCCCCTGATATACTCCTCTAGCGTGCCGATATTTTTTCGGATAATATCAAACACCTCCGGATATTCCTTTAGCAGAGATTCTTTCAGTGGATTTCTGAGGGTCTCTCCTGTCTGCAGACGATATACCGCCGAACGCATATGGGCAATCAGAAGATCATACAATGCAAAATCCAGATAGAAATCAATCCCAAAACATCTGGAAATCTGGTATAAAGTCTCTGCAATCATCAGCCGTATATCCAGCGCATTACTCTTATGTGTCCTGTCCTTCAAATAGCTCTTCCCCTTTAGGCAATCGGTATAATATAAAACTTCTACTGTTGGTATGTGCAATCCATACTTTTCACCTATGATTTCGAGCAAATTACTGCTGAAAATATACTTCGAGCTTCCCTTCAGATCCATCCATGTATCTGCATAATACTCGGGCAATGTCTGATTCTCTGCAATACGGTTGGCAACCAGAGTCAATTCAATCGCGGTCTCAAAAAAGGAATAATCTGACAGAAACGATTGCAACACCTCTTCCTGCCTGATGATGTAGGTCTTAACATCATTATATATATTCAGCTTATCCATCTGGCTGATCAGGAAATTCCAGAACGCTCCCAGACTATAACCTGTCTCATAATCATTATTATCTCCGTTTACCTCCAGCAGCTTTAAAATACCTTTTCGGATCTGCAGCTCTGAAGACTTTACAATATAGCCTCTTCGGACCTGAGAAATCAGCTCCATCTTATTCTCTTCAAACCACTTCTTCAGTTCTGACAGATCATGTAGGAGTGTATTTCTGCTGACACCGATAATCTCTTTTAGCTGTTCAACGGTTACGTATCCGTTTGCGGTCAAAAGAATCATTGCAAGGATCGTTGAACGCTCGTTTTTGGATAAATAATACGTATAAAAAGTATGTGAACAAATAAATTTTTCATATGCACCTACATCTATTTTATCTGTTGTATCAATAAATAAATTTCCATTTGTATCAGACGCAATCAACGGAAGGCCGTATTCCTGTAAAGCTGCATTTAGTTCCTTAATGTCAGCTCTTATCGTTCTTTCCTGAAGATTATATTTTTCAACCAGCTCCATAACATTCTGCTGATTCCCCAGAATCAGCTCTTTCAATATTTTGTTGCTACGTCTGTTCATAAATACCTCCTTATTTGATGATTTTATTGTAATACCGTTCAAAATGAACAAAAAGTCCAAATACCTTCCAGCCAGTTTACATCAAATTGGGTTATTCCCGGCACAGATTATACATTCATTATGTACAAAACAGCAGATACCAACCGGTATCTGCTGTACATAAATTATTACTATTATCCAATTATATATTTTTCCATCACTTCAGCGCATCCATCATGGTCATGATCAGAAACTATGACATCACAGATTTCTTTTACATGTGGAAAAGCATTGCCCATAGCCACCGCCAGACCTGCTGATTTTAACATTTCCACATCATTATCCGAGTCGCCCACCGCGATTGCATTCTCGATGGATATATTCAGATACTCACACAGACTGCGAAAAGCTACGCCCTTTGATGTGTGAAGCGGAGTAACCTCAAGTCCCGTATCCTCTGCGTAGACAATGGTTACCGGAAGATGCCGGATTGCCTGATATATCGCATCCCGGATTTCCACAGCTGCGGAATAAATGTTTAATTTTTCCACCGGTACAGGCTTTTCCTGGTATCCTTTTATGACATCATCAACCAGTATTGCCGTGCGAAGCTCCAGATCCTTGTACCTCTCAGCGTGAAAATACTCCATACGCCTGGCATCCTTCCCAGAGGTTATATTCTGTCCATTACTTGCGTAAACCAGCATAACATCCTGGTTTTCTACCACCTCCAGAATACAGGCTAGCAGCCGCGGCTCTAATTGTTTTGCTGATATCACCTTTTTTTCAAAAGAATCATAGATAAACGTTCCATTTTCACAGATGTAATATCGTATTTTTTTAAAATCTTCCTCATAATCGCTAAGCTCCATCAGCGAGCGCCCGGTACAGATTACAACCTGCTTTCCCCGCTCCACCACGGCATGGACTGCCCGCTTCACGCGGGGAGATATTGTATTACTGCTGGTAAGCAGCGTCCCATCCATGTCAAACGCGATCAAATCGTACCCCTTCATGTTCAAGTCCTTTCTACTGCACTTCCTTCTGAAACTCTTTCCAAGGAATATTTAACACCGCACCTTCATTCAGCAATGCATTCACATGCATCAGTAATGGGAAATCAGACTCCTTTACCTTCCCAGCCCGTGCCAGTGCTTTTACTGCCCGTGCGGTTCTGGTGGCAATTACCACTGCTTCCAGGGTCTGTCCCTTTAGCTGCTTCATTACTTCCTCGATCGGCAGGCCCTTTCCGAGAAGCAGACCTACGGTTCGGCTCCGTCCTGCGGCAACCGTAACATTCAGGTCACCTGCCGCGTACATGATATTATCCACCCCGCCGCCTACAATACGGAGCAGATCCATCATCTCTTTTACACTTTCCTGAAACAGCGCCGCCTCCGAATTATTGTGATTGATTCCGTCATCACCGGCCTTCTCGGCCATTCCAATCGCCAGCGCGGTTCCCAAAGCGTAACCATTTTTCAGTGCCACCGCGCATTCCAATCCGACTACATCCCGCGTGAGACTAATGATATAATAATCCGTTGCAAACAGACTGCGAATCCACTGAAGCGTCTCCATATCCGGCCCGCAGTATCCGACAAAGGACGGATCATGATCAGCAAGATCTCTTGCCGTACATGGCCCTCCGATGGCATACAGCTCTAATCTGCTTCCCTCGGGAAGCTTTGTCTGCCAGTATTCCGGATAAGTCATCATGGTTCCGTCTTCCAGATCCAGCATTCCCTTCGTAACGGAAATAACCGGAACATTTTCATCCAAAACCGGGAAAATTTCATCTGCGAACCAATCCACTCCAAAGCTGGAGACTCCGCATACTACAAGATCCGCTCCCTGCAATGCCTCTTCCCTCTCGCTGTCTTTATAATAATGAATCCCTGTGTGTAAGGTTCTCAGTAAATTCACGTGGTAATTGTCCTCACGAAGCCGCTCAATCACCCCATCATCCAAAGGGCTTCCCACAAGCCGGACTTCATGTCCGTTTTCAAATAATGGAAACGTCAGTGCCGACGCCATCTGTCCTGCTCCGATCAATGTAATAATGCTCATATAATACCTCCTGCTGTAATGATCCTGATTATCCGTGAAGGGTTCGCAGCTCTCTTCGCCGCTCTCCCTTTGCCCATTCTTTTTTATCTTCCTCCGTCTCCAAAAGAAGTCCCGGCACCTGCGCCGGTTTTCCATTCTTATCCAGAGCGACCTCTGTAAGGTAAGCGCAGTTGATTAGTGTACGTATCCCTTCTTTGTCCTCGATATAAGTTTCCACCTTCACATCCATAGAAGTCCGTCCTACATATGTCACTTTTCCCTGCAGCACTACCGCATCATCCAGATAGGCTCCTCTCAAAAATTGCAGATGGTCTATGGAAACGGTAGTAATATTCATCCGGGAATGCTTCTTTGCCACCAGCGCTGCCACCTCATCGATCCACTGCATCAGCATTCCGCCAAACAAACGCCCTGCACTGTTAAGGTGAGTCATCCGCACCAAATGTATCGTCTCGATCTCGGAATCGGTTATTCTTCTATTTTCAGCCATCGTCTCTATCACTCCTTATAAAATCTGCAGAACCTCTCCTTCTTTACATATCTGCCGGATCTGCCCCTCTGCGATCAGATAAGCCTCCCCGTGAAGCTCCGTAATGCCGTTTTTCTGTAAGAGATAGCTTCCGTCCGGTATCGTATAGAACTTATGTCCCACGCTGTCCGAATAAGTAATATCCTCCATCAATCTTCTGCCGTCCAGCATGTCATCCTTCACCGCCTGATAATGAGGGAGCACATTGCACTGTGTGAGTCCAAGGCCTTCGATATATCTCTGATAAGCATCGCTGATACTCTCTCCGGGAAGCTCCGGCTGCGCATATACCACCTCCGCACAGTTCATGCTTCCCGCACTGATCCCCATTACAATCCCATGAAATTCTTTCATTCTCTCCATCAGACCGATTTTACGGAAAAATGCATTCTGCGTCGGCACATGTCCTCCCCCGAGAATGATCATATCATAATCCGACAGACGATCTGCAGTTTCCACACCATTCCGCCCGTCACAGAGATCCAGGCCGCTGATGTCAAGTCCGGTTTCCTTCAGTACCTTTTCAAAATAAAACCGCATCTCATCATTCTGCATATATGCATCCGGATCTGCCGCGATGATCAGACACCGGGCATGATCCACCCAATCTTCTCTCAGATTCTTCACCATATCATTCGCCGGATTAAAACCTCTGTAATCCTCCGGTCCATCACTGCGATAAGAACCTGTCGGGCTGCTTGTCAAATACAGTATCAATATCCATCCCTCCTATCTGTTCCTGCCAAAATGAATCAGTGACAGCATGTCCGGCCCTGTATGCGCCCCAATGATCGGACTCAGCATCGTGATCTTGACGTCAAGCTCCGGATGTGCCGCTAAAAGACTCTCCTTCAGACTCTTTGCATCCTTCATACAATCCGCACAGCAGATATATACCGTATTGCCAAGCTCTGGATTATACGTCTCCTCAAAGTGACTGATCAATCCCTTCACCGCCTGCTTATTGCCGCGCTTTTTATCAATAGTATCCAGCTTTCCATCACTTTTAATCGTAAGAATTGGCTTGATATTCAATGCGGTTCCCATAATCGCGGTAGCTGCCGACACACGTCCTCCCCGCATCAGATACATCAGATCCTCCACCTTGAACCAGTACTGGATATCCAGCGCATGTTTCCTTAAATCAGCCGCATTCTCTTCCAGGCTCATGCCCTGCCTGCGGTTCTTTGCCGCCATCTCTGCCAGAAGCCCCATTCCGCCGGTCGCGCCAAGGGTGTCTACCACTTCAATATGCACCTCGCCGTACTTTTCCTCAAGCTCCTGAACTGCAAGGCTGGCAGATGAGCAGGTATCACTGAGCCCACTGGACAGGCACAGATAGATCAGCCCCTTTCCATCCCTTACCAGCGGTTCAAAACAATCCATATAGTGAATCGGTGTAATCTGGCTGGTCTTGGTCTCCTGCTTTAGTCTCAGCTTCTCATAAAAGTTATGCATAGCCTCATCCGATTGAAGCTCGGTACAGCGAAAGGTATCTTCCCCCACCATATATTCCATCGGTACAAACCGAATATCTTCCTCCTTAGCAAAGCTATGCTCTATATCCAATGACACATCTGAATAAATAAAATAATCCATGATTCTTTTCCTCCTAAATCACATTACGCTTACTTCCCACTTATTACTATACGCTGAAGCCACTAATATTTCAATCTAAAAAAAGACTGCGCCTAATGCGCAATCTTTATCGACTAATCCTCCCAGGCCAGAATCTCACCGCAGGCAATCCGCTCACCGGCGTCTCCTGCCGGCTGGGAATGAAAATCATCTGCCATCCCATGCAGGATCACTGTTCTCCCAATGACATCCTCCGGATAAAAACGTCCGGTGTATACCATCATCCATGCCATCCCGTCATTCAAAAGCAGCGGCGGCAGATCTCCGGCATGCTGCGGATGCGGCTTGTCCTCCGGATTATAATGTCCGCCTGCATCGGCAAATGGATCGGTCTGATTTCCGCTGCAAACCGCGCCCTCGTGAATATGAAATCCGAGAAAACGGTTTTCTTTCTTTCCTTCTCCATCTCTTACCCCCTGAACCTGTACCTGTAGGATACTTCCTCCATACGTATGGTATATCTTAACTTCTCCGTGTATCTCGGGATATTTTCTGCTCCCGCAAATCTCTGCGTATGCCGCCGGTTCCTGTGGAAACATAGCTTCATTCCTCGTTTTTCTGTCTTATTCTCCACATTCTATGAACCAGGAAGAGCCTTTAGAACATTTTCTGCATTCTTTCTCCAGATTTTATCCAGCTGACTTTCTGTAATACCAGCCTTTTTCAATCCGTTCCACAGCCGCTCCATATCGTCCACCCGGCAAATATCCTCATATTCCATACCATCAAAGCCGTCAAAATCCGTTCCCACAGCCGGGAAATTACTTCCTCCGATCTGAATCATATGCTGCACATGAGCCGTCATCTCTTCCAATCTGGACTCCGGTCTTCCTCCCAGAAATGCTCCGTAGAAATTCAGGCCGGCTACGCCGCCAGCCTCCGCAAGCTGTCTTATCATCTCATCCGTCAGATTTCTCGGATGGCCGCACAGGGCGCGGCAATTGGAGTGGGACGCCACAACCGGACCTTTGGCACAGTTCAGAATGTCCTGAAAGGTCCCGTCCGAAGCATGGGATACATCCACGATCATCCCCAGATTTCCTGCATATTCTACTGCTTCCTTCCCAAATGGTTTCAGCCCCTTCTCCATAATCTCCCGGTCTCTGCTGTTTGGATATCCGAAACAATTCTCATAATTCCACATAGGGGTGATCAGACGCACTCCTTTCTCATAAATCTCTTTCAGGCGCTCCATTTTTCCGTTGATAATACCGCCTTCTTCTACCGTCAGGATCGCCGATATTTTTCCATTCCGCTCATTCTTCAAAATGTCCTCAGATGACAGCGCCGGCGCAATCTCATCTCCATACCTTTCACACTGCTCCCACAAAAGTCTCATCATGGCAAGGGCGTCCTCATAGCATTCCTCATATCCGCCTCCGGCCGCCTGAACATATGTAAAACATGCAAAAAACTGAACCAGAGTCCCGGCCTTTTGCATGCCCGGAATACTGATGCAAAAGTCATTATGCTTTAAATCTTTCCCTTCCTTCTTATCCGCATCCCTTCTCTCCGTCACAAATGTACCGACTCCCTGAGTCATTTCACCATATAATAGTTTCCCCAAGGTATCGCAGTGCATATCGATCAACTGCATGGCCCATCTCTCCCTCTCTATTCATACAAATCTATGATTTCCAAAATCACTTTACCTTCAAAGTCCTTAAATATTTCTTCTGTTCATCCGTAATCCGATAACTTTCAATCGCTTTCTGTATAGCCTTGTTATGCGTCCACTTTTCAAGCCTTACTTTTTCAATATACGGAAGCGCCGCCTGATACTGCTTTGTCAGCGCAGTTGCAAAATACCAGGCTGTCATCATTCTTACATAATATTCTTCGGACTTCACACCTGCCACCTTATTCAGATACTCCGGTTTAAATGCCTCATCCAGATAGAACCTCATCAGCATTCCAATTCCATACCGAATGGTATAAGTATGATCCGATGCCAACCATTCATCAATCTTAAGCTCCAGCTCCGGCAAATGCTTTTTTAAGATTTTCGGCGCCATCAGATCGCAGGTCGCCCAGTTATCCACATAGGGAAGGAACTGATCCAGGGCATCCACGCACTGGCTATATTCTTTCATACCTTCAATAAGAAATCCATGCAGATTATTCTCTTCATAATAAGTATGCGGCAGCGCTGTCATGAATATCTTTGCATCCGCCGTCTTTCCATACTCTCTGGCAAATTTTCGCAGAGCGGGGGTTCTCACTCCAATAATCACATCCTTATTTATAGTTGGCATTAATTTTGCGTGAAAGTCCCGGTATTCTATATCCTGCATCTCAAACAGCCGTTCCTGTACTGCTTCAATTACTTTATTCTTATTCATTTCTTCTCTCCTTCATTCCTTTATATGAATTTCCTGTGTTCCTGCTGGACACTTATAAGTCCATTCTGCTATACTATAGCTATACTTTAACAGATAATACCTACCGATTTCAATGTAATTCAATAAGTATATCAATTGCGCATAGCAGTTCAATACATATTTTTCCAGAGGAGAGTGAGATAATGAGAAATATCCGATTGACGATAGAATATGACGGCAGCCGTTATCAGGGCTGGTCCCGTCTGGGTAAAAACGAATCCACCAATACCATTTCCAACAAGATACTGGACGTCATCCAGAAGATGACCGGTGAACAGACAGAACTATTCTGTGGAATGCGCACCGAGGTTGGCGTTCACGCTTACGGTCAGGTTGCAAATTTCAAGACCAGCAGTGATATGGATACGGTCGAGATTCAGCGGTATCTGAACCGCTATCTTCCCATGGACATTGCCATTACAGAAGCATCGGAAGTATCTGACCGTTTCCATGCTCAGTTAAATGCAAAATCCAAGGTCTATGTATACCGCATGACGGTAAATTCTGTCCCAAGTGTATTTGACCGCAAATATTCCTATCACTGTTTCCGCCGTCCGGATAAGGCACTGATGGAACAGGCTGTGCCCCTGCTTACAGGCAAACATGATTTTAATAACTTTTCAACTGCAAAACAGAGTAAATCAACCGTCAAAGAGATTTTTGAAATTGAGATTTACGAGGATTTGGAAGAAATGCAGATTACAATCGTAGCCAACGATTTTCTGCATAATATGCAGCGTTTAATTGTCGGTACTCTAATCGATATTGGTCTTGGCGTAAGGCCGAAGGAGGATATAGACGCCATCTTCGCCGGAGAGGCGGAAGCCAGTGCGCCATGTGATCCCAAAGGAATGTATCTTCAGGAAATTCTTTACGAATAATAGATCAGACACATAACCGGAAAGTATAAATATCCGCTGAAAACAGCAGCTGTTTTCGGCGGATATTTTGTCCTGCGTATGGAATATTTTATTTATAGATTTATAATCTGAATCTTCTCCCGTTTGATAATTTCCTGCTCTTTTGGTGTGAATACCCGGTTTGTCACAACTCCTGTATAGTCGCTCAGACAATTAATCTTTACCATTGCCTGCCGCTCAAATTTGGACATATCAACCGCCAGATAGGATTTCCCACACCGGCTGGATGCCTCTCTCTTCAAAAATGCCTTATCCACCGTCGGAGTCATTACCTCCAGCTTTTCGTTAATCGAAGCTGCGCCAAAGAACCCCACGTCAAACCGGAAATCCTTTAAAAGCTGTGTGGCATAGTAGCCCAGCATACTTCCCGTAGACTTCTGAACAACACCTCCACACACGATCAGCTCTGCGCTGCTGTTTTTCACAATCTGTGCAATCTCGAGGTCGTTGGTAACGATCGTAATTCCCTGAATATTGCAGATTCTTCTTGCAATCTCATAAGTAGTGGTTCCGGCATCCAGAAACACGGTATCTCCGGAGGAAACCAGCCCGGAACAGATTTCAGCAATTTTGCTCTTCTCTCTTGTATAGCGGGTCTGCTTGTCCGCATAGGTCATCTCCTGCTTGGCAACCGCCCCGCCGTGGCATCGTTCAATCTGCCCGTTCTCCTCCAGCTTCAGCAGGTCTCTTCGTATCGTCATCGGACTTACCTGTAAGCTTTTTGCAAGCTCATCCACCTGAACGCTTCCATTCTCCTGTATTAAATTGATAATCGTCGCCTGTCTCTCTGCCGCCAGCATAACTGCCCTCCATTAATAATAAAGATACAGCGGAAGAGTTCTCTTCCACTGTATCCATCTTCCATACTATATTATACTACATGAAGATACTAAGTACCAGTACTTCTACAACACCGACTGCCCATGCAACGGTAGAAGTTACTGACCATACTGTCAGCTGGTCTTTTGCTTCCTGAACGCCAAGCGTTCTGTTTACTACCCAGAAGTAGCTGTCGTTAAAGTATCCGAAGAACAGAGAACCCACACAGCATGCAACTGTTCCCAGAAGCGGGTTCACACCTGCAGCGATCAGGATCGGTGCAGAAATACTTGCTGCTGTTGTCATGGCTACTGTACCAGATCCCTGGATAAATCTCATTGCTGTAGAGATAACCAGTGGAAGCAGAATGATCGGAATTGCTGTCTTTGCAAGTCCTTCTGCCATATAGCTTCCAAGTCCGGAATCCTTGATGATCTGTCCAAGAGCACCACCGCCGCCGGTAACCAGCATGATGATACCTGCAGACATCATACCTTTTTCCATCTCTGCTACTACGGTCTGTCTGTCAAGATCCTTGCCCAATGTAAAGATTGCAACGATAAGTCCAAGTCCTACAGCAACGATTGGCTGTCCAAGGAAAATCAGGACTTCCATAACGCCTTCTGTCTTTCCGAGAGCAGAAGCAACCGTGTTGATCAGAATCAGGATGATTGGCAGGATCAGAGGCAGGAAAGAAACAAATGCACCCGGAAGACCTGTGGTATCCATAGCAAATGCATTCTCATAATCCGGCTCCTGATAAGGCATCTCTACGATCTCGCCATTCTCATTCTCAAGACGGTAATACTTCTTTGCAAGTACTAGTCTTGCATATGCGATACATGCAATTGCCATCGGAATGGAAAGCACGATAGAAAGCAGAATGTACTTACCAACATCAACACCGAAGATACCACAAACACCAAGGGGACCAGGTGTAGGCGGAACCATGGAGTGCGTGATTACAAGGCCGGCAGCAAGTGCAACACCAAGTGCGATCACTGATTTCTTCGTTGCCTTGGAAATTGCTTTTGCGATCGGTGCAAGTACCACGAATCCTGAATCACAGAAAATCGGAATGGATACGAGGAAACCTGTCAGTGCAAGCGCTTCCTCTTCTCTCTTCTTTCCAAACAATTTCAGGAACGTATGTGCCATCGTCTTGGCAGCTCCCGTCACCTCAAATATCTGTCCCATCATAACACCAAAACCGATGATAATACCGATACTGCCCAGCGTTCCACCAAAACCGGACGTGATCGAGTTCACAATACCAAAGGTTTTACCGTCCTCAAGTGTGATGTTTACAAGTGGCATGCCACCAATTACACCAACGATAACTGTACAGATGATCAATGCAAGGAATGCCTGTACCTTTGTCTTCAATACCAAGAATACCAATACGATAATACCAATCGCAAGACCAATCAGCATTCTCTGTCCACTAAGTCCGTTTACCATACTAATAGACCTCCTCTTCCTCTCTTAAAACACTTTGTAGTAGTTTGCGCCCCGCAATGCGGAGTACATTTTGTGCCTATGACACAAAATTTGGTGCGTATTTCGCCGCCAAAAGAATGGCCTCAATCATGCTCACCGCACTGACAATACCTTTTCCGGCAATATCAAATGCAGTACCGTGGTCAACTGATGTACGCAAAATAGGCATGCCGTTGGTAATTGCAATCGTCTTCTCAAAATCAAGAGTCTTTGTTGCAATATGTCCCTGGTCATGATACAGGGAAAGAACACTGTTGTATTTGCCGATTGCCGCCTGGTGGAAGACGGAGTCAGCTCCGATTGGACCTACAACATTGTATCCCTCTGCCTGCAATTCCTCTACTGCCGGCGTGATCTCATTGACTTCCTCCCAGCCAAACAGACCATGCTCTCCACTGTGTGGATTCAATCCGGCAATTGCCATTGTTCCATCCTTTACGCCAAGCTTCTCCAGGGCGATTGTACAGCGTTTTACATAATCTTTAATCCTCTCTTTCGTGATCATGTCCAACATCTCGCGCAGAGACACATGCCGGGTCAGAAAGAACACGCGCATACCATTTGTCTCAAACATGGTCAGCGGATCTTCCGTGTTCGTCAGCGCACCGAAAATCTCCGTATGTCCGATAAAATTGATGTTTCCTGCTCTTAATGACTCTTTGTTGATTGGCGTAGTTGCCACAGCATCAACCTTGCCTTCATTCGCAAGCTCAATACTCTTAGCAATATATTGATATGCAGCCTGACCGCACATCCCGTTGACCTTGCCAAATTCAAATTTGGACATGTCAACATTGCCTAAGTCTATGAGATTCAAGACACCCTCGCGGAAATCGCCCTCCTCAGGCTCTGCAATTACATTGACAGTAAGCTCTACGTTACTGATCTTAACTGCATTTTCCACGATGGTCTTATCTCCAATAATAATACAATCTGCAACATCAAATACTTCCTTAGAAGCAACTGATTTTGCTACAATCTCCGGTCCTACTCCAGCCGGATCTCCAATTGGTACTGCGATAAGTGGTTTGCTCATAATGTCCCATCCTTTCCTGATAAAAAATCATTAGATTAAATATAGAGTTTCTCTTTCAAATAGGTTATGCAGCGGTTGATCGCATCGCTGTTTCCCTGGCTGCCGCCCTTGGTAATGATATGTACTCCCTCGAACTCGCCCTTTAGGAACTGTCCATAAGCCGCAAGCGGAAGAACTTCATCCTGCAGGCTTAAGCCTGCGGTCTGGAATCTCTCACACACGGAAACGGTCACATCCCCTCCGCTGGTATATAACCCCCGGAATGCAGGTTCCGCCTTAAAAATGCGGTACGTGATCTCTGCAAGACCTGTGTTGATCAATCCGGTCACCTCATCCATGGTCGCATCATAGCGCTCCATATATGGTCCGAAGTCAATCCTGTTCTCCGGATAAATTCCATCACCGGTTACGGTTGAAATCGCATTGCGGGCAGATTTGGCAAGAATCTCTTCCGTTACACGGGTAATCTCAGCCTCCCTGCGCCCTTCGTCCTCCAGAAGCTCCCTGGTCTGCACAAATACATTATGGGTCTTCTGGGACAGCCACAGCTCTTCCATCTGTTCCTTCGTATGTGGATTCACACTTCCCACAACTGCCAGGATCCTGCTCTTGCTCTCCCGCTCCGTCGGAACAATCAACTTTCTTGCCAGAGTTGCGGTAAATACTCCCGGATCAACAGCAACCGCCTTTAACTTGCTTGCGATCACAGCATCTGCAATCAGATCCAGATCCTCCTGTGTCACACAGTCACATACAATAATCCTGCTTCCTTCTGCAATATAGGTATTGATCAGATAAGAAAGGTAATGTACCCCGTGCATCATATCCTTCATCAGGATAGAAGATACCTTATACTTACTCTGCTCCTTAAAAAGAACAGCCGCTTCCGAAACCTTCACCGGAGTCTTCGGGTCAATCGCAATATCAGTCTTGTGAAGAGGCAATCCATTCACAAGCATATACCCTCCGATCACAATCCTCCCGGAAGAAGGGAAACAGGGCGCCACGATGGCCACATAGTCCCTGCCCAGACAATCCAGCATAGCGTCCGTCTCGCTTCCAAGGTTTCCGCGAAGCGTGCTGTCAATTCTCTTGGAATACACCTTGACATCATCATTTTCTAACAGCTTACAGACATTATACACCCGATTATACGCTGTCTGCGGATCGACTCCCCTGCTGTCTGTTGGATATAATACACAGTCACAGTCCGAGAGTGCTGACAGCTCAATGCGCTCAGAATTCATCACGGTATATGCCTGATAGTTCATCTTCTTCAGAAGTACTCCGGTCGCATTAGCCCCCGTCAAATCGTCTGCGATTACTACACACTGCGGCATGGTTAAGCTCCTTTCATCAAAAAAACATTTTGTTCGTTTCTGTTTTAATTGTACTCTGAATGTTCGAAAATGTCAATTTAATCTAAACTTTATCAATGTTTTTAGGACATTCGCACAATATTTTTGTTCGTTTTTGTTTATTTTAACGATTATTTGTTTGTCAGTACCTCTACAGCCTCTTTCAGGGTTGTGATCTCGCCAACATTTCCCGGGAAAATGATATATGGAGTCATCGGGAATTTGCTTTCCTCACCGGTCTGCCATACCGGGATACCCGGCCGGATCTGTCCTAAAACATTTGCCTTCTTCACTGCCAGGGCCTTGGTTCCAACATCACTGGATGTGATTCCTCCCTTGGCAATGACGAAGCTCGGCGTAATGCTCAGGCGTCCTACCAGGGACTGAACTGCATCGGAAATCTTTACGGAAAGTCTCAGTTCATCTTCCTTATCTCCCGTATCGGCTGTAATCAGCGCTCTGGTCGTATAGCAGCATACGGTTTTTCCTGCTTTAATGCAGGCTTCCTCTGCTGCAAGACATCTCTGAACCTCCGCCTCAAACGCTGCGTCATCCTTCACTAACGTAGCATCTAGCTCGATAAATTCAATATCCGTAAGCTCTTTTAAGCATTCTACCTGTTTTGTAGTCTTGTCTGTGTGGGAACCTACTACGACGATTCCGCCATTCGTGGTTTCCTTCACTACCATCTGTGCTCTGGTAAGCAGCGGCTGGTCTGACACACCACCCATAACCTTCACGATCGCTGCAGCGGTACGGAACATGAATACCTTGCCTTTTGCCATTGCCCGGTACAGAGCCACACAGAATACTTTTACATCCACATAATCCACCGCATTAACAATAATCTTGTTAAAATCCTTCACAGCCATCAGCTGGGCTTCGATTTTATCAATATCCATATTGTGGATATCTTCCAGCGAAATACAGGTCACATCAGAAGCTTTGTATTCGCCCTTCGTCTTTTCCTCCACATACTCCGGCATGGTCGCAGCGCTGTAACCAAAGGTCTTATCCTTTGCAAATTCGGTCTCATTGGCCGGAACCAGCTCGTCGCCGTATTTTACATAGTGCACATTATCAATGGTAAAGCGTCCGCCTTCCTTGAAAAACGGGCACAGAATCTCTCCATCAATGGTCTTGCCTGTGTTCTTCTCATAATTTCCCTTAAGAAGCTCCGTCTCCAACGGAAAATGTCCGCGAAGCGTGCTGTCGCTTCTGCTGATGAATATGTACTCTTTTCCGGTCTCCTTTGCCGCCTGATCCACAACGGAAGCAATCTCATTGTGGGCTTTTGTGGTCTGCTCTACAGTAAATCCTCTGGAATTGGTCAGCACATAGAACAGATTGTTCTCTTCTTCAAATCCCTGACGGATGCTGTCCTTCTCCCAGTTGGTGTATACGGAGATGTCATGTACGGTCTGAACGCCGGTCGGGTCATCATCCAGAACAACAATCTTCTTATTGTTGGCCGCGATCTCTTTATTTAACAATTCATCAATGTATGCTTCGTCAATCTTCTTATATGAAGTTAATACCTCTGCATGTAATGCCATATCCGCATCCTCCTAATCTACCTTCTTAACCTCTACGTCAGCCAGCTTCTCAAAATACTGAACGATTCCGCCGTGGTCATCTCCCATATGTCCATGAATCTTCAGTGTCTGAAGGATCTCATAGAGCTGTGCGGTATAAGGAATCGGAACGTCGATTGCATGGGCTGTGTTCACAACGTTCTTAATATCCTTATGGTTAATACGGATCGGTCCGCCCGGCTTAAAGTTACGCTCAATGATCATCGGGATCTTAGCGTCCAGAACAGCGCTTCCTGCAAGTCCGCCTCTGATTGCATGATATACCTTCTCCGGATCAGCGCCTGCCTTTGTTGCCAGAACGAACGCCTCAGATACAACGGCGATATTGTTATTTACGATAATCTGATTTGCAAGCTTGGTAACGCTTCCGCTTCCGGAAGGTCCGATCAGCAGCGCTGAATTACCAAGGATGTCAAAATATTTCTGCATAGCGTCAAAATCTTCCTGGTCTCCGCCGGCCATGATTGCAAGAGAACCTGCAATTGCTCCCGGCTCTCCGCCAGATACCGGGGCATCTACAAAACCAACGCCCAATTTCTTAAGTCCCTCGTAGCACTCCTGTGATTCAACCGGAGTAACCGAACTCATATCACATACAACTGCGCCTTCTTTGATTGTAGAAGCGACACCGCCTTCTCCAAAAAGAATAGACTTAGAAATTGCACCGCTTGGAACCATGATGATAATTCTCTCACACTGCTCACCAATCTCTGCATAAGTAGCTTCCTTCGCACCGGCTGCTACCACGTCCGCAACCGCCTCTTTGTTCAGATCTGCAACTAAAAGCTCCTCTCCAGCCTTCAGCAGATTCTTTGCCATCGGTCTTCCCATGATACCAAGTCCAATAAATCCTAACTTCATACTTCTCTTCTCCTTTTCTTTTTTGTTTTTGTTTGTTTTGACGAACAAACCGTTCATCTGCAGGTAACACTTTGTTACTTTTTCCTTTTGCTAATTCCATTTTACTGCATACCGGTATACCGGTCAAGTGTCTAAAATACGATTCTCTGTTTTTACCAAAATTACAATCAGAAAATTAGTAAAAACCCCCATAAACACTGACTTTGTTAGTTATTTAACTAACGCCCGGTTTTTGTTTTTATGTCGCTTTATTATCGCTTATTTTTCCGCATTTTTGCATCTTTTGCGTTCAGAGCTCTTACTGTCACTTTTCACAATAGCATGCTGCATTTCCGTATGATAAAATTTATTTTTTAACAAAAAGTTTTTTTACATTTTTGTGGGAATTAGAACTGATATGTGATAAGATAGAACAGCAAAGGAGCATACAGATATGATTTCACTCAATGAACAAGCGTACATACATCTTAAGAATTTAATTACCAATCAGAAGCTTTCCTACAATAAGATTTATTCTGAGACCAAGCTCGCCAGAGAACTTGGCATTTCCCGGACACCATTCCGTGATGCGATTCACCGCCTGGTGCAGGAGGGATACATCGATATTATCCCAAGCAAAGGCTTTCAGCTGCATCAGTTAACAAAAAAGGATGTAATCGAGACCTTTCAGGTCCGTTCGGCGCTGGAAGGCTACTGTACCGTTGAGATTGCCCGGAACGCTTCTACAGCAAAAGCCAAAAGGCTTCTTGCCGAACTGGATCAGCTCCTGCAGTCAATGGAGAAGATTATGAATACGACACACTCTATTGAGGAATTCAGCGAATATGATTTTAAGTTTCATCGAAAAATTGTCGACTATATCGGCAATGAACAGTTTACTAACATTTTCGGAACCTATATGCACCGGATGAAAAGGCTTGCCGCTCTCTCCCTGGCCCATAAAGGGCGCATGGAGAACACCTATAAAGAGCATCAGGCAATTCTGAATGCCATGCAGGCAGGGGATGTGGAACACGTCTATGAAATTACTCTGATGCATATGAATACTCCAAGGGGCATCAATCTGGAAGATTTATAATATTTTGCCTGTAAATAACGCCGCACCAGCGATTTTTCGCATGTGCGGCGTTTTCTGTATTCATATATTAAAGTCTCTTTGCAATTGCTTTAATAAAATCCTCACTGTTAAGTACCGTCGGATTTTCCAGTGTTGTGATCAAAGCCAGATCTTTTGTCATCTCTCCGCTTTCAATCGTATCAACGGTAACCTTCTCCAATCTGTCTGCAAATTCCATCAGATCCTGATTTCCGTCCAGTTCACCGCGCTTTCTTAAGGCTCCCGTCCAGGCAAAGATCGTTGCCACAGAGTTTGTAGAGGTCTCCTCTCCCCTCAGATGCTTGTAATAGTGACGCTGTACGGTGCCGTGAGCAGCCTCATACTCATAATAACCATCCGGAGATACCAGAACGGAAGTCATCATGGCCAGAGAACCGAATGCTGAGGATACCATATCGCTCATCACATCTCCGTCATAGTTCTTACATGCCCAGATATATCCTCCCTCTGATTTCATAACGCGGGCCACCGCATCATCGATCAGTGTATAGAAATACACAATTCCTGCCTCGTCAAACTTCTCTTTATATTCCGCGTCAAAGATTTCCTGGAAAATATCTTTGAAGGTATGATCATATTTCTTGGAAATCGTATCCTTGGAGGCAAACCACAGATCCTGCTTTGTATCCAGCGCATAATTAAAGCAGCTTCTTGCAAAGCTCTCAATGGACTTATGGATATTATGCATCCCCTGAATGATTCCCGGACCGTCAAAGTTATGTATCAGCTCTCTGGTCTCTGTTCCGTCCTCTGCAGTATACACAAGTTCTGCTTTTCCCGCTCCCGGAATCTTCATCTCAGAAGCCTTGTATACATCGCCGTAAGCATGTCTGGCAATGGTAATCGGCTTCTTCCAGTTTCTTACATAGGGCTCAATACCTTTTACCACAATCGGCGCCCGGAACACAGTACCGTCAAGAATTGCACGGATGGTTCCGTTGGGGCTCTTCCACATTTCCTTCAGATCATATTCCGTCATACGGGCGGCATTCGGCGTAATGGTCGCACATTTTACAGCCACTTTATATTTTTTCGTTGCATTTGCAGAATCTACCGTTACCTGGTCATTCGTCTCATTCCGGTGCTCCAGACCGAGATCATAATATTCCGTATTTAACTCAATATACGGTTCCAAAAGATGTTCTTTGATCATCTTCCAGAGGATTCTGGTCATCTCATCTCCGTCCATTTCAACAATCGGTATTGTCATCTTAATTTTCGCCATTGTTTTTGCTCCTTTACCTTTATTTTTCTATATGAAGATTCCTCATTACCTTCATGATATGCTCATTGGCAAGTCTCTCCGCCAGATCCTCGTCCTTATTCTTAATCGCATTCAGAATACCTCTGTGCTCCGCTATCGAATGTTCGGCACGGTCTGGCGTACCAACCGACAGTTGCCTTGCCATCTTCACATATTTATGAAAATCCTTCAGTACATGCTCCAGAATCCGACTATCGGAAGCTTCATAAAGTACCTTGTGAAACTTCCCGTCCAGTTCAGACACCTGCTTAACCCGTCCCTCGTTTCTTCGTTTCAGATGAAATTCTGACAGAAGAAGAATCTCTTCCAGCTCTTCAATCTGTTCCTCTGTGATATTTCTTGTCGCCCATCTGGCACATAAGCCCTCTAAAAGGGAGCGAACCATATAGATATCCTTCACATCCTTCTGGGTAATGGCCGTCACATAGGCTCCCTTATTTGGCACAATAGTGACCAGCCCCTCCAATTCCAGCTGTCTGAGCGCTTCTCTGACCGGAGTTCTGCTCACTCCGAGCTTTTCCCCAAGCGTAATCTCCCGAAGCTCGTCTCCATCCTGATAAACTCCCGACAAAATATCTTCTCTGATTCTTTGAAACACCTTTCCCCTCAGGGATTGGTCCTGATATTCTACCATCTCAATGTCTCCCATCTTTACGAAATGAGAACAATACCAAGCTTATTACATGCCTCGTCGATCACCTTCAGCAGTTCTTCGTCCGTAAGCACGGTAACCCGTCCGCTCTCATATTCCTCATCTACCCAGGCTTTTACCATGGCAACCAATTCACTGCTCTTATCAACCTGTTTTCCCTCCGGAAGATGGAAATAGCTGTTAATCCAGTGGGCAATCCCTGCCAGCCCCGATGTGTTGGATACTGCCACTAACGGCGCCCGGTTCAGAAACTTCTCCGTGTCAAATATATTATAAATCTCTTCATTTTTCAATAGCCCATCCGCGTGAATTCCTGCTCTTGTTACATTAAAATTCTTTCCGACAAATGGTGTTCTGGACGGAACCCGGTATCCGATTTCTTTTTCAAAATACTCTGCAAGCTCAGTGATAACCGTAGTATCCATGCCATCCAGGGTACCGCGAAGCTGCGCATATTCAAATACCATAGCCTCCAGCGGTGTATTTCCTGTGCGCTCACCGATTCCAAACAGTGAGCAGTTGACTCCGGACGCTCCATACAGCCATGCTGTAGATGAATTACTTACTGCTTTGTAGAAGTCGTTGTGCCCGTGGAACTCAATCAGTTCGCTGGGTACGCCTGCATGTACCCGCAGACCATAGATAATACCCGGAATAGATCTTGGAATCACAGCGCCAGGATAGTTCACACCATATCCCATCGTATCACATACACGAATCTTAACCGGAATTTTATATTCCTCCATCAGATTCATCAGCTCCAGACAAAACGGAATCACAAAGCCGTAGATATCAGATCTTGTAATATCCTCCAGGTGGCATCTTGGGCTGACTCCTGTTTCCAGACATTCTCTTACTACAGATAAATAATGCTCCATACATTCTCTTCTGGTCATCTTCAATTTGTAGAAAATATGATAATCTGAGCAGCTTACCAGAATTCCGGTCTCCGGCATACCAATTTCTTTCACCAGCTCGAAGTCCTTCTTGCTTGCGCGGATCCAACTGGTCACCTCCGGGAATTTGTAGCCTCTTTCCATACATTTATACACAGCATCCCGGTCTTTCTTACTGTAAAGGAAAAACTCACTCTGCTTGATCTTCCCCTTCGGGCCGCCTAATTTATGAAAATAATCGTATATGGTCACAATCTGCTCCGTACTGTATGGCGCTCTTGACTGCTGTCCATCCCGAAATGTAGTGTCCGTAATCCAGATTTGATCCGGCATTTGATGAGGCACAATACGGTCATTAAATGCAATCTTCGGTATCTCGTCATAATGAAACAGGTTGCGGAATACATTCGGTGACTTCACATCTACCAATGGGTACATATGCTCTTCCAACTGCAGAAGATTCGAATGCTCATTCAAATATACTTTTCTGTTCTCCATTCTTACTCTCTCCTCCAAACTAACAGTTTCCATTATTTATTTCGACCGTATAATTGTATACAAGAATACAATCCTTGTCAACATTAAATTTTATTCTTGCCAATATTTTAACAATTTTTATATCCTGCTGTAAAAAAGTTTGCACGCACGTGCAAACTTCGCGCGCGAGCGGGCTGCATTGCAGCATCTTCATATCCGCGAGCTGCGCATCGTTGCACGAAGTGCATTTTATGTCACAGGCAATTCCAACGGAATTTCCTATGACATAAAAAAGAAAAACGCAGCAAAATACTGCTGCATTTTTCCGATTGTCCGTCAATATAATTTTGCTCCTATCTCTTCCGGATTGTAACCTGCATTTTTCAATGCTGTCATTATCTCCTGCTTATGCTCTGTTCCAAAGGCCTCCATGGTAATTCGAAGCTCAACAGCGGCATTGCGGTTCGTGCTCACAAACTGATTATGCTCCAGCTTGATTACATTTCCCTTGGCGCCGGCAATCGTTGATGCGACCTTTACCAGCTCACCCGGCTTGTCCGGAAGCAGTACTGCCACGGAAAAGATTCGGTCTCTCTGGATCAGACCATGCTGTACAACCGATGACATCGTAATCACGTCCATGTTACCGCCGCTTAAGATAGCAACTGCCTTCTTTCCCTTCAGATCCATCTGCTTTAGCGCCGCTACCGTCAATAGTCCGGAATTTTCCACAATCATCTTATGGTTCTCTACCATATCCAGAAATGCGCCAACCAGATCATCATCCTCCACCAGCAGAATCTCATCAACATTCTCCTGTACATATGGAAGATTCTTATCGCCTACCTTCTTTACTGCCGTTCCGTCCGCAATGGTATCTGCACTTGGAAGCTCTACCGGCTCTCCTGCTGCAACCGCCGCTGTCATACTTGCCGCCTGCGCGGGTTCTACGCCAATCACTTTAATCTTCGGATTCAGCATCTTTGCCAATGTAGAAACACCGGTGATCAAACCGCCCCCTCCGATCGGCGCAAGAATATAATCGACTGTCGGAAGCTCCTGTACAATCTCCATGGTAATTGTTCCCTGCCCCGTTGCCACATCCAGATCATTGAATGGATGCACAAAGGTATATCCCTTTTCTTCAGCAAGCTTCATTGCGTATGCGCAGGCATCGTCATACACGTCTCCGTGCAGAATGACCTCCGCACCATAGCCCTTAGTGCGGTTTACTTTGATCAGCGGTGTGACCGTAGGCATTACCACAATTGCCTTACAGCCGTATTTCTTTGCTGCATAGGCCACTCCCTGAGCATGATTGCCTGCCGATGCAGTAATGAGTCCCCGCTCCCTTTCTTCATCGGTAAGCGTGCTGATCTTGTAGTATGCGCCGCGTACCTTGTAAGCTCCTGTAAACTGCATATTTTCGGGTTTCAGAAATACCTTTCCGCCCGTCTGCTCACTCAGATACTCACTATATAGCAGTTTTGTAGGATTAGTTACCTTTTTGACCAGTTCACTGGCCTCTTCAAACTTCTCTAATGTCAACATCTTTTGAATCCTCCTATCTTCCCCTCTATTCCTGCTCTTTCCGGCTCTCCGGCAGGAACAGAGCATTCACAAACTCATCCGGATCAAATCTCTGAAGATCATCGATGGTTTCTCCTACACCGATATATTTCACCGGAATACCAAGCTCTGCCTGCACCGCAATGGCTATGCCGCCCTTTGCCGTGCCGTCCATCTTTGTCAGAATAATTCCGGTAATATTTGCAACCTCTTTAAACTCTCTCGCCTGCTGAAGCGCATTCTGTCCGGTGGTCGCATCCAGAACCACAAATGTCTCTCGGTAGGATTCCGGGTACTCTCTCTCAATAATACGATTCATCTTGCGAAGCTCTTCCATCAGATTCTTCTTGTTATGAAGGCGTCCCGCCGTATCACAGAGCAGAATATCCGCATGTCTCGCCTTGGCTGCTGCAACTGCATCATACACTACCGCCGCCGGATCAGATCCTTCCTGACCGCCGATCAGCTCAGCATGAGCACGGTCTGCCCATTCCTTCAGCTGCTCTCCGGCAGCTGCACGGAAGGTATCCGCCGCTGCCACAACCACACGTTTACCCTGTGCGCCATATTTGCCTGCCAGTTTTCCAATCGTGGTAGTTTTTCCTACACCGTTGACTCCCACGACCATAATCACCGAATTCAGCTCCTCAAATTCATATTCCACGGCTCCTACGCTCATTTGATCTCTGATACTCTCAATCAGAATATCCCGGCAGGCTGCCGGTTCCTTGATGTGCCGCTCCTTTACCTTTTCTCTCAGATCATCCAGAATATCATAGGTAGCTTTCACGCCCAGATCTCCCATGATCATAACCTCTTCCAGTTCTTCGTAAAAATCCTCATCAATACTGGAAAATCCTCCGAATACACTGTCCATTCCGGATACAATATTGTTTCTTGTCTTGTTTAGTCCCGCCACAAGACGACTAAAAAATCCTTCTTTTTCTGCCATAACTGCCTCCTCTATTTATCCAGCTCCTCTTCCAGAAGACTGACTGATACCAATGCCGATACTCCCTTTTCCTGCATCGTAATTCCATACAGCCGGTCTGCTGCTGTCATCGTACCGCGCCGGTGGGTAATTACAATAAACTGTGTATTTTTTGTCAGTTTATGCAGATACTGCGCAAACCTGGTTACATTCGAATCGTCCAGCGCCGCCTCAATCTCATCCAGAAGACAGAAGGGGGACGGTTTCAGATTCTGAATCGCAAATAAAAGCGAAATTGCTGTCAGCGCCTTCTCTCCACCGGACAGCTGCATCATATTCTGCAGCTTCTTTCCCGGCGGCTGTGCGATGATCCGGATGCCAGCCTCCAGCACATCCTCATCCTCCATAAGCTCCAGCGTTCCCTTGCCGCCTCCGAACAGTTCTTTAAATACATGATCAAATTCTTTTGCGATCTTTGCAAACTGCTCCGTAAACTGCCTGCGCATTGCCTCATCCAGTTCTTCAATGATCTTAACCAGTGTCGCCTCTGCTTCCACCAGATCATCATGCTGGCCCTTCAGGAATTCGTAACGCTCTGACAGACTCTTGAAATCCTCAATCGCATTTACATTTACAGAGCCCAATCCTTTGATTTCATTTTTCAGAGCCTGTATCCGTTTTTTCATCGCCGAAAGGTCGGTCAGGTTCTTATTCCGAAGCTCAAGAGCATGACTATAGGTAAGCTCATACTCTTCCCACATATAATTGATCTGCTTATCAGAAGCTTCTTCATAACCTTCCTTTCTGCTCTCCAGCCGGAAGATTTCCTTATCCAGATTAGACATATGCTTTGAAAGATCTTCCCGTCTCTGCAAAAATGACTTATGCTGCCTGTTCAGAGTCTCCCGCTCCTTCACCGACTTCTCAATCTCAGCTTCAATCTCTTCAAATAATTCTTTTGAATTTTCAATCGTTAAGCGGATTTCCCGAATCTGCTCTTCCTTTTCCTGAATCTCCTGAGAGGCACTGTCCTTGCTGGATTCCAGTTCATTGAACTCTTCCCGGTATTTTGCAAGTTCTTCTTCAATACGGGCGGCATTTTCATTTGCGAAGAAATACTTCTGTTCCAATCCCGCATAGGCAAGGTGTACTTCTTCCGAGGACTTCTGCTGCTCTCCTTCCAGAATCCGCAGATCATCCAGCGTCTTCTGTGCTTCGGTAACCTTCTCGGTCAGCTCCCGCTCCAACCGTTCAGAAGTATCCAGTTCCAGCGCAATAGACTCCTGATTATCACTGATGTCCGTAATCTGACGGTCAAGCTCCTCCCGCTCATTCTTTACATGCTCTGCCGCTTCCATAGCAGACGCAATCCGGGCGCCGGCCTGCTCCACATTCATCCTGGCCGTGTTCTGAACCACATATGCTTCCTGCAGAGCCTTCCCGATCTCATCCACCGATGCATAATATCCGGTACGGTTACTTCTGAGACTGTCCGTTTCCTGTTCAAGGGAATCCATTTTCTGCTTCCAATGTAAAACAATTTTCTTCAGATCTTCGATTTCCCGCCGTCTGCTCAGCAGATTGCTGGAATTTTTAAATGCTCCTCCCGTCATAGAGCCGCCCGGATTCAGAAGTTCTCCCTCTATCGTTACCAATCTGAGGGACTGCTTATATTTTCTTGCAATGGCAATTCCGTGGTCAATATGGTCAACTACAATAGTCCTTCCAAGCAGATTCGAGGCAAGTCCACGGTATCTGTCATCTACCTTCACCAGAGAATCCGCGACTCCAATGACCCCCGGTTCCTTTAGCGCCTCCGGTCTGCTGATGCCATTCTTTCCGCCTACGCTGGTAAGGGGAAGAAAGGTTGCACGGCCGTACTTATTCTTTTTCAGAAATGCAATCATCCGTTTTGCGGTATCTTCCGTATCCGTAACAATATTCTGGATACTGCCTCCCAGAGCGGTCTCAATGGCGGTCTCATATTCTTTATCTACTTTAATAATATCCGCCACAACCCCAAGCAGGCCTTTTTCTTCATTCTTATGTTCCATGACCCGCCGGATACTGTTTCCATAGCCGTCATACCGTTCTGTAATATTCTTCAAAGATTCCAGCCGGGACTGTTCTCTGTGATAGGCAGCCTGGCTATGCCGCAGCTCTTCGGTCTTCTTCTCAATTTCTTTCTGAACCTCTCCAATCTTAGTCTCATAGGACTCACTTTCTTCCGTAAGTGTAATAATCTTATCGGAAATCTCTTTCAATTCCTGCTGATAGACCTGCAGATTCTCATGTCCAGCGTTGGCCTCACTCTGTGAAGTCAGAAACTGCTGCTGCATCTCGGACTTGCGCACCTGTATCTGCTCAAGCATAGTGTCATATCGCTGAATCTTTGCCCTGGTAGAAGCCCTGTTATTTAATAGCTCGATAATATCATTCTTATATTTCTCAATATCAGAAGTCAGACCAGCAATTCTGGACTGCGTATCAATCAACTGTTCTCTTGCTTCGGTCTCTTCCCTGTGTTTTTCATCCAGCTGTTTCTGAATCTGACTCTGCTCTCTGTTCAGATCCTCCAGCTGTTCTTCCCTAATCTGAATCTCCTGGCAGATCGCGCCTGAACGCTGTGCAAAATGCTCGTCCGTCATATGCGCACTGTGAATCTGCTCCTTCAGCAGGGCAATCTGATTTTCAAGCTGCTGCTTTAACAGATTGGTCTCATTCAGCTTTGACTTATAGCTCTCAATAATGCCGTCGATGCTGTCCATCTGCTCTTCCACAGCATCATACTCTGCCTTCATATTCTCATAATCGGCAGATGCCGCCTGAAACTCTTCACGTGTAATGGTAAGCTTTTCTTCCGTCTCCTTAATCTGTTCTTTTAAGCGCGCAGTTTCAAGGAGAAACATATTAATATCATAGGTCTTTAATTCATCCTTCTTTTTCAGATACTCTTTTGCCGTCTCTGCCTGCCTCTCCAAAGGTCCCCTCTGTTTTTCAAGCTCTGTAAGAATATCATTCACACGAAGGAGATTCTGCCTCTCGTCCTCCAGCTTTTTAAGAGACATATTCTTCCGGCGTTTAAATTTAACGATCCCGGCCGCCTCGTCGAACAGCTCTCTTCTCTCCTCCGGTTTACCGCTTAGGATCTTATCGATCTGTCCCTGCCCAATGATGGAATAGCCCTCTTTACCGATTCCCGTGTCATAGAAAAGCTCATTCACATCCTTTAATCTGCAGGCACTCCCGTTGATCAGATACTCACTTTCCCCGGAACGGTACAGCTTTCTGGCAACGGTCACTTCCTCATAGTCGATGGCAAGCTGATGATCCGAATTGTCCAGTGTAATCGCAACATACGCGTAACTTAAGGGTTTCCTGTTCTCCGTTCCCGAAAAGATAACGTCCTGCATACTTCCACCCCGAAGCTGCTTCACCCGCTGCTCTCCCAGAACCCAGCGCACCGCATCCGCAACATTGCTTTTCCCGCTTCCATTCGGACCCACGATACCTGTAATCCCATTGTGGAAATCAAATACAATCTTATGTGCAAAGGACTTAAATCCCTGCACCTCTATGCTTTTTAAATACATACAGCACCTACTTTATATTATTCTCGTGCAGCATCAGAATGGTTTGATAAGCTGCCTCCTGCTCTGCTGATTTCTTTGCTCTTCCCCGGCCCTGTCCATATCTTTTTTCTCCGATATAGACCGCAATCAGAAATGACTTGTTATGATCAGGCCCTTCTTCTGCCAGCAGATGATAGGAAACTCCATCCTCAAAATTCGCCTGTACAATTTCCTGCAGGATAGTCTTGCTATCATAAAAGAATTTTTTATTCTCCAGGTCATTCAGCACAAAGCGGTGAATAAACTCTTTTGCACTAGCAAAACCACCATCAATATAGATCGCACCGATCAGAGCTTCCAGCGCATCCGACGTCACGGATTCTCTCTTTCTTCCCCCGGTTGCTTCTTCTCCCTTACCAAGCAGCAGGTAATCTCCAAGCCGGATCTGTCTGGCACAGAATGCAAGACTTGGCTCACACACCATGCTTGCACGAATCTTCGTCAATTCTCCCTCCGGCATCTTCTCATGCTCGTAAAACAAAAATTCGCTGGAAACAATCTCCAGCACCGCATCTCCCAGAAATTCCAGACGCTCATTGCATTCGTATTTCGGTAAATGCTTTTCATTTACATAGGAGCTGTGGGCCATTGCCCTGTTAAGAAGCCGGGTATCAGAGAACTGATATCCTATTCTTTCTTCCAGTAATCTCAAATCTCGATTCATAATTTCGCCTCACAATAGAAAAAGCCCCGTTACGGGCTTTTTCTTATCTTCCCTAATTTATAGCATTTTTAATCTGTTCTACAGCATCGCCCACTGTGACAATCTTTTCTGCTTCTTCATTATCAATTTCAATATCAAAAGCATCCTCAATTCCCATGATAATCTGGAAAACATCCAAAGAGTCTGCTCCCAAATCATTCTCAAAAGATGCATCTTCTGTAATCTCATCTTCATCGATGTTCATTACGTCTGCAATAATCTCGCGCAGTTTTTCAAATTCCATACTCATTTCTCCTTTCCCAAATTAATCTATTCATCGGAACTCTGTTCCGCTTGAATACACTCCATAATCTTCTCGTTGATTTTCTGTTCTTTAAAAGTAATACACTGAATAATTGAATTGGAAACTTCTTTTGCTTTGGCGCTTCCATGTGTCTTTACCACCAGACCTCTTAGTCCCAGAAGCGGCGCTCCGCCATACTCGCTGGCGTCAAATTCCTTCACCGTCTCCTTTAATGCCGGCTTCACCAGAAGCGCACCGATCTTACTCCGAAGAGAAGACATCATGCCTTCTTTGATCTTCCCGATCAGTACGGCCCCGAGTCCCTCATAGAGCTTCAGTATCACATTGCCGGCAAATGCCTCTGATACAATGACATCTGCCTTACCATAAGGAATGTCCCTGGCCTCAATACTGCCGGTAAAATTAATATCCGTAAGGTTCTTAAGAAGAGGAAAGGTCTCCTTTACAAGGGCATTGCCCTTCTCTTCCTCTGCGCCAATGTTCACAATAGCAACCTTCGGCTCTTTGATACCTATTACATGCTCCATGTAAATAGAACCCATCTTGGCAAACTGAACAAGATGAGAGGGTCTTGCATCCACATTCGCTCCGCAGTCAATCAGAAGAGAGACCCCCTTCGCCGTCGGAATCAGCGGTGCCAGCGGCGGACGCTCCACTCCCTTGATCCTGCCTACCAGCGTCTGCCCACCTACCAGTACAGCGCCGGAGCTTCCCGCTGAAACAAATGCATCTGCTTCTTTATTCTTCACCAGCTTCATGCCCACGACCATCGAAGAATCCTTCTTTCGGCGGATCGCATTCACCGGCGGTTCTGCCGTCTCAATCACCTCGGTGGCATTCACCACCTGGATACGCTCCTGATCATAAGTATACTTCGCAAGCTCACTTTTCACAAGCTCTTCTTTGCCAACCAGAAATATTTTTACATTCTGTTCCTTATTTATCGCATCTACAGCACCTTTGACCATCTCCACCGGGGCATAGTCCCCGCCCATAGCATCCAGCGCTACTCTCGTAATCTCTGACATTCCATTTCCTCCCAGCATTATAGGATAATTCTACTAAACCCAGCATGAAAAATCAATGATTTTATATAAGAAAAAGCTTCCCGGTCAAACGGGAAGCTTTCGGATTTATTAATCCATTGCAATGATTTCTTTTTTGTTGTAAGAGCCACAGTTCTTGCAAACTCTGTGAGGCATCATTAACTCACCACATTTGCTGCACTTCACCAGGTTCGGTGCGCTCATCTTCCAGTTAGCTCTTCTTTTGTCTCTTCTGGCTTTAGAAGATTTATTCTTTGGACAAATTGACATAGGTTACACCTCCTTAAAATTCTTAAATATGTCGCGGATAACTGACATTCTAGGGTCAAGGCCTGTATCTTCGCAATCACAAGCTCCCTGATTCAGGTTTTGACCACATATGTTGCAAATTCCTTTACAGTCATCGCTACACAGAATCTTTGTCGGCCACCCTATTAGTACCTCGTTGCGGAGAAGCTGCTCCACATCGAGTTCATATCCGTCAATATAATTTGTTTCGTCTAGTTCTTCCGGCTGCTCACCATCCGGCACATCCAAATCCACATCCTTTGAAAAGTCAAGCACCAGCTCTGTCTTCACCGGTTCCAGACACCTGTCACAGGGAATCTCCAAAACCAGCTTTCCCTTTCCGGTAATCAAAAGCTCTCTGTTCTTCACATGCTCTATCTTCAATGTCAGCGGATCCTTGGAAAGAATCGGATAGATAAATGTCTCATATTGAAATTCACTCATCTCTACCGGGATCTCTTCCATGATGGTCTTATGCTGCTCACCCAGAACATCGGATAGGTTTAATAACATAATATCACCCCTACTCATACCTAAATAATTATATCATGTAAAAGTGTTTTGTCAACCCAATTTCCAAAGTTTTTTAGCCCGGCACGTTCAAAGTCTTTTGCCCGGCAGTACCGTTCACACGGCAAATACAACATACCTCTGTAGAGCCGAGTCAAACAAAGAGCCCGCCTCGGCAGACTCTTTGCATATCTCTTCTCATATTACATCACACAGGCTAAATCAGTGCAACCGTATCTCTTGCAATTGCAAGCTCTTCGTTGGTAGGAACTACCATAACCTTTACCTTGGAATCCGGTGTGGAAATGGTGATCTCCTGTCCGCGTTTTCCATTGGCTTCCTCGTCAATCTCAATGCCAAGGTATCCCAGGCACTCGCATACGCTTGCACGTACATTCGGAGCATTCTCGCCAATACCTGCTGTAAATGCAATCACATCAACGCCGTTCATAGCCGCTGTATAAGCGCCTACATACTTGGCAACGCGATAAGCAAATACATCCAGCGCGATCTGAGCCTGCTTATTGCCCTCTGCAGCAGCATTATCCAGATCACGGAAGTCGCTGGATACACCGGAAATTCCTTCTACGCCGGACTTCTTGTTCAGCACATTCATAAGTCCTGCAATATCAAGACCTTCCTTCTTGGCAATAAACTCCATAATAGCAGGATCAATATCACCGGAACGGGTTCCCATTACCAGACCCTCCAGAGGAGTAAGTCCCATGGAAGTATCTACGGACTTTCCGTTCTCTACGGCACAGATACTTGCGCCGTTGCCAAGATGGCATACGATCGTCTTAACCTGATCATATGGCCTGCCTGCAAGCTCTGCCGCTCTCTTTGACACAAAGCTGTGGCTTGTACCGTGAAAGCCATAACGTCTTACTTTATATTTGTCATAATACTCATATGGAAGTCCATACATATATGCCTTCTCCGGCATGGTCTGATGGAATGCGGTATCGAACACTGCCACCATAGGAGTCTCCGGCATCAGAGACTGGCAGGCATTAATTCCGATCAGATTGGCCGGATTGTGAAGTGGTGCAAGGTCGTTGCACTCTTCAATAGCTGCCTTTACCTCATCTGTAATCACAACAGATTTGGTGAACTTCTCACCGCCGTGTACCACACGGTGTCCCACAGCGCCGATCTCATCCAGGCTCTTAACAACGCCTGTCTCTGCATCTGTCAGGGCATCGATCACAAACTGGATTGCCTCTGTGTGTGTTGGCATAGCCTTGTCGGATACGCTCTTCTCACCGCCTGCCGGCTGGTATGTAAGACGTCCGTCAATACCGATTCTCTCGCACAGACCCTTTGCAAGCACCTGCTCAGAATCTGAATTGATTAACTGGAATTTCAAGGATGAACTTCCGCAATTGATAACTAATACATTCATTGGTATCTACCTCTCTCTTATTATTTGTCAGCAGCCTGTGCCTGTACTGCTGTAATTGCAACTACACCTGCGATATCGTCTGCACTGCATCCGCGGGAAAGGTCATTCACCGGAGCTGCAATTCCCTGGGTCACCGGGCCATAGGCCTCGGCCTTGGCAAGTCTCTGAACCAGCTTGTATCCGATATTACCTGCGTCCAGATCCGGGAATACCAGTACGTTGGCCTTACCTGCAACCGGGCTGTCCGGCGCCTTGGAGGCTCCAACAGAAGGAACGATTGCAGCATCTAACTGAAGCTCGCCGTCTACCATAACATCCTCCGGAGCATTCTCCTTTGCGATCTTAACTGCCTCTACAACCTTATCTACATCCGCATGCTTTGCGCTTCCCTTAGAAGAATGTGACAGCAGAGCAACTCTCGGCTCATCGCCAACCAGAAGCTTAAATGACTCTGCTGCAGACAGTGCGATTGCCGCCAGCTTCTCTGAATCCGGATTCTGCTCCAGGCCACAGTCTGAGAATACAAAGGTTCCATTCTCTCCCATATCACAATCCGGTACTACCATTACAAAGAATGAAGATACCAGCTTGGTGCCTGGCTTCGTCTTCAGGATCTGAAGACACGGTCTCAGGGTGTCTGCTGTAGAGTGGCATGCTCCGGATACCATACCGTCGGCATCTCCCATCTTAACCATCATAACACCATAATAGGTATAGCTGGTAAGAAGAAGTTCTCTCGCCTTCTCCTCTGTCATGCCCTTTTTCTGGCGAAGCTCTACCAGCTTGGCAATATAGCTTTCTGTTTTATCACTTGTTGCAGGATCAACGATAGCTGCTCCTGAGATATCAAAAGAACCTTTGTTCTTTGCAATCTCTTCTTCACTTCCGATCAGAACCAGATTTGCAGTTCCTTCCTTCAAAATCTTCTCTGCTGCCTCGTAGGTTCTTGCGTCTTCCGTCTCAGGAAGAACGATTGTTTTCACATTTGACTTTGCTTTTGCTTTAATCTCATCTATAAATCCCATGATTTAAAGACCCCTTTCCATATTTTCTCACATATAATGATTATAATACAAAGAGACCTTGTGGACAAGGTCTCTTTACATATGTTTTTTAATTAACACACTTCTTATCCCAGTGCAAACACGTAGCTTACAATTGCAAAATATACGCTGATCGTACTGATATCCACCAGGGTCGAAATCAGCGGAGTCGCCATGATCGCCGGGTCCAATCCAACCTTCTTTGCAATCAGCGGCAGAGTACATCCAACCACCTTTGCAATAATCACAGTGCAGGCCATTGTCACGCCAATGGTAAATGCCATCAGCACATCTCCCTGCCCCATCAGCATGATGCGGATTCCGTTGACCGTAGCCAGGATCAGGCTGATGCACACGGCCACCCGCACTTCCTTCCAGATTACCTTGAGAAGATCCCGGAATTCAATCTCTCCCACAGCCAGCCCGCGAATCACCAGTGTGGAGCTCTGGGAACCGCAGTTTCCTCCAGTACCGGTAAGCATCGGCACAAAGCCGGCAATCTGCGGCATCACGGCCAGGGCGGATTCGTAACTGTTCATAATCATCTGCGTTACCGTGGCAGACAGCATCAGAAACAGCAGCCAGGGAATCCTGCTCTTTACATGTTCAAATACCGTTGTTCCAAAATAGGATTCATCATTCGGATTGACACCGGCCATCCTGCTAATATCCTCAGTTTCCTCTTCCTGCAATACGAGCATCGCATCGTCGACCGTTACAATACCCACCATGCACATCTCATGGTCCACAATCGGAAGCGCGATCAAACCATACTTGGTAATGGTTCTTGCCACATCCTCCTGATCGTCCGTGGTATGTGCATAGAGCATGTTGGTATCCATGATCTCTTCAATCATTCTGGACTCACCGGTGGTCAGCAGATCCTTAATATCCACCACTCCGATCAGCTTTCGCTTCTCCGTAACATAGCAGGTATAAATGGTCTCACGGTTCAGGCCCACCTGACGGATTTTTAAGATCGCATCTTCCACCGTCATATCCTTCGACAGTGCGATATAGTCCACGTTCATCACGCTTCCGGCGCTGTCCTCCGGATACTGAAGGAGCTGATTAATCTGAACACGCTTTTCCTCATCCGTCGCCATCAGAAGACGGTCTACTACATTGGCCGGCATCTCTTCCAGCACGTCAACCGTATCGTCCAGATACATCTCTTCCATGATTTCCTCGAGCTCAGAATCCGTTAGCGCATTGATCAGCACCTCTCGGAGATCGCTGTTCATATAGGAAAATGTCTCAGCAGCCTCTTCCTTCACAAGCAGACGAAAAATCAGAACCAGCTGCTTTTCGTCCACATCCTCCAGTATATCTGCAAGGTCAACGGGGTACATATTATTCTCCAGTTCGTCCTTCAGCTCTTTAAACTGCCTGCGCTCCAGCATCTCCTGTATGCGTTCGATCGTCAGTTCCTCACGCTCATCCGGAAAATCATAATCAAATTCGCTGGACGCCACGGCCTGTCCCCACTCTTCTGCGGTTACATGGCTGAGATCATGCTTCATGCCCATTCGTACCCCTCCTTCCTCAAAATACAGTATTTGCTATATTTTTCTCATTATAGTATAATCAATTTCAAATGATTATACAAGGAGATTCTTCATGAAAATCGTCGGTCTGATCACAGAATACAACCCATTTCACAACGGACATCTGTACCATATCGAGAAGGCAAAAGAAGTCACCGGAGCGGATGCTGCCATCGTTGTTATGAGTGGAAATTTCGTACAGCGCGGAGCTCCGGCTATCATGCCAAAGCATCTTCGGGCAAGGTGCGCGCTTCTTTCCGGAGCTTCCATGGTGATTGAGCTGCCGGTATGTTATGCTACTGCCAGCGCTGAGTATTTTGCCAGCGGCGCCGTAGCTCTCCTGGATAAACTGGGGATAGTAGACGCCGTCTGTTTCGGAAGTGAATGCGGTGATATCAGAATATTAAAAGAAATTGCCGATATATTAACGGAAGAACCAGGCGAATATCAGACAGCATTAAGAGATGCTTTAAAAAGCGGAGTCTCCTTCCCCACCGCAAGAGAAAAAGCCCTGGCACAGTACAGCCACATTCTTGCTCATCCCAATAACATTCTGGGAATTGAATATCTGAAAGCATTAAAAAAACTAAATAGTCCTATGGAAGCATACACCATATGCCGCGCCGGAGCCGGGTATCATGATACTGCAATCGATCTTGGCTTTTGCTCCGCAACCGCAATTCGAGAGCACATGAATGGGCGCGCCTCCATGAATGAGTTTTCAAAATTAAAAAAACAGATTCCCAAAGACTGTTATGCGCTGATGCAGGAAACCTGCGGTCAGCGGTTCCCCATACAGGCAGATGACTTTTCCCTGCTCCTGAAAGCCAGACTGCTTACTGAGACTCCCGAAAGCCTCACTGCATATGCCGACATCAGCGAAGAGCTTGCCAACCGCATCATCAATCGCCGCAACAGCTTCCTGAGCTTTGAACAATTCTGTAGGCTTCTGAAAACCAAAGAGCTTACTTACAGCCGGATAACCCGGGCACTCTTTCACATTTTACTGAATATTACAAACGAGGATATAGAAAACTACCGTAAAACCGGCTATATTTTCTATATCCGCATTCTGGGATTCCAGAAAGAAAGCGCCGGGCTGTTTTCACTTATAAAAAGCAATACCCAGATACCTTTGCTGACAAAATTATCTGGGAAAAACAAATTATGCACATTGGGCAGGCAAATGCTGAATACAGATATTTATGCATCTGATTTATATGAATCAGTTGTTACAGATAAATTTAAAACCCCCTTTCTCAATGAGCGAATACAACAAATCATCAAAAAATAGGGGATATGAAGCTT
>JAUNGJ010000085.1 GCA_030524585.1 Eubacteriales bacterium
CCTTTCTGAAGTGCCGGAGCTGTAGATTTCTTTACAGAAGTCTGGCGTCCCTTTCTAACTAACTGGTTAAATGTTGGCATTTCTTTTCACCTCCTACGATAAAATAAGTTACTGGTTAAACATCTTAGTGTTTATTCGCGCACAAAAACAATGCATTTTCATGCACGCTTGAATATTTTAGTATGTTTTATGATAAAAGTCAAGGTATTTCCTTCAAAAAACACAAAACTGTATAATTTATAAAAGAGCTGCGAAAAAGCAGTCTTTTTACGCAGCTCCCATTATTTATACTCCATGAATGATATAATATAAAATACTCCCACCATTCTCACGGGGTTCATTATAGCATACTCCAAACAAAATGAAAAGGGCTGGTCTTATTTTCCACACTAAATCTCGAACCCTTTCCCTGTTTTCAGGAATTACGTCCACAACATCTTGTTTTCCGGTCTATCAGATAGGCGATCACAAAATACGCCAGAATTCCTGCCGCAGCGCCTGCACTGTCCAGCGCCACATCACTTGCCTGTCCGCTTCTTCCTGCGACAAACAGCTGGTGAATCTCATCGCCTGCCGCATAAATGGACGCAAGTATCCATGCGGTAACATTTCTTCGGACTCCGGTCATACGGAACGCCCCAAGAGACCCCATGATCAGCATTCCCAACAGCGCATACTCTCCCGCATGCGCAGTTTTTCTTATGGGATGATCAATTTTTTCTGCAAATACAGCCTGCTCTTCCAGTGTCCACTCTTCATAATCCGGAACCAGGTATTTCGCCACCGTTCTCCCTACCGACCGGCTCATATCCGTCGATTCTTCCGCCGGAGCGGAAGAGAACCAGAATATCACTATCATCCATAACACCGTTAAAACAGGAAATATTATCTTTCTATAATCCAAGTACATCGGCAATTGCACCCATCTCCTCCAGGGCAATATCGATCAGATCATCCAGACTCAGACCGGTAAATTCAATTGCTTCCATATAATCACGATTTGCACCGGAAGCAAACCGAAGCTCATTGAATCTCTTCATGACCGATTTATGCTTAACACTGGCAATCTTTTTGTCCGGATAAATCTGTGCAACCGCTTTGACAAATCCACTCATCGGATCTGCCGCAAGGATAGCATACTGAAGTTTCGTTCTTGCCTTCATTCCACATTTCGGATTATGGGCTTTGATAGCATCGCCGAGCACTTTATCATCAAAGCCCTCTTTCTTCAAGATTTCAACAGAAGTCGGTCCGTGCACACTCATATCATGCTGCCAGTCACACTGCTCTTCATCCAGATCATGAAGCAATCCTACCACACCCCAGTATTCCACATCATCCGGAGCCAGTCTCTTAGCGATTCCCTTCATGATTGCCTCCACTGCATAGGAGTGCTGAATGTAATTCTCTCCCTTCATATATTTCATAAGAATCTCATGCGCCTGTTCTCTTGTAATTTTATTTTCCATTACTATTCCTCCCACTTAGTATAAAAACACTTTATGTCCTGCTACAGTATAACACAATCAATACAAAAAAACATTAGTCAAAGTCATTATTGCTTTAGCACTTCTTTTCTTATATAATAGACACGCGTATTTTCTGTCTAAATTTGGTACAGAGTGCGCAAAATCTTACTAAAACCAAAGGGGTCTTTATGGAACTAACCGCTACTATGTTTTTAATTGTCTGCCCGCTTTTATTTTTGGCGGGCTTCGTTGACTCTATCGGCGGAGGCGGCGGACTAATTTCCCTGCCCGCCTTTCTAATGGCCGGGCTTCCTCCCCACGCCGCCATTGCAACAAATAAACTGGGTGCTTTTGGCGGAAGCTTCACGGCTACAATCAGATTTATCCACAATCGATGCGTAAGCCTCCATCTGGCGGTTCCATCCATCATAGCAGCAATTCTCGGCTCCTCTCTGGGCGCCAGGCTGTCTCTGATGGTAGACGAGAAGATCATGTCCTATATTCTGATCGCCATCCTTCCTCTGTCGGCATTTCTTGTATTAAACAGAAAGCTTTTTAATGACAGCGGAAGTGAAACCGTCACTCTGGATTTGCGCACTTATCTGACCGCTACCGCCGCCGCATTTATTGTTGGTGCATACGATGGCTTCTACGGACCTGGCACCGGAACCTTTCTGATTATTGCATTTACTGCATTTGCCAAGCTTAGCATTAAAAATGCAAATGGTCAGGCAAAGGTCATCAATCTGACCACCAATGTTACCTCCATGATCGTCTTCCTGTTAAACGGCCAGATCGTAATTCTGCTCGGCCTTGCCGGATGCCTCTGCAACATGCTTGGAGGTTATATCGGCTCCGGTTTGGCTCTCGCCAATGGTTCGAAAATTGTCCGTCCCATCGTTATCTTTGTTCTTATATTATTGTTCATAAAAATACTCAGCGGAAACTAATCTCCGCTGAGTATTTTTTGTCTACTGTTCTCTTTCAATCAGATGAATTTCCATATCCATTCCCATGCTGTCCGCGATACGGTTCAGCATATCTACGGTCGGACTATGTTTTCCGCTCTCCAGACGGGCAATATTCGGTCTTTTTACTCCGGAAACATCTGCCACTTCCTGCTGTGTAAGCCCCATCTCTCTTCTGGCCTGCTTATACATCCTGCCAACGGCAACACTCATCTTCTCCTGGTAAGCCCTGATTACATACACGTTGGTTCCTTCATCTTCAAGATCAACAATCATGCCTTCTGCCGCTCTCATAGCTTTAATCTCTTCCACGGTCATCGGGCCTTTTCTAACTCTCTCTGGCTCTACACTTTTTCTGCTCATTTTCAAACGCTCCTATTGTATCTCATCCGCTTCTTCTGTAGTCACAAGTTCCGGTTCTTCCTCGAAGGATATTTCATCGTTCATCTGAAATTCTGTATCCAGCTTTACATCACGGTATTTTCTCATACCTGTACCTGCCGGAATCGGCTTTCCGATAATGACATTCTCTTTCATTCCGGCCAGATGATCGATCTTACCCTTGATAGCCGCTTCCGTAAGAACCTTTGTGGTCTCCTGGAAAGAAGCTGCTGACAGGAATGAATTGGTCGCCAGAGACGCTTTGGTAATACCAAGCATTACCTGCTCACCGGTTGCCGGTGTAAGTCCTGCTGCTTCCAGCTCTTCATTCTTATCTTCAAATTCCAGAATATCTACCATTGTTCCAGGAAGGAATCCGGAGTCTCCTGCCTCTTCAACGCGAATCTTCTTCAGCATCTGGCGAACAAGAACCTCGATATGCTTATCGTTGATCTCAACACCCTGCAGACGGTATACCCTCTGAACCTCACGCAGCATATAATCCTGTGCAGCACGGAGTCCCTTGATCTTCAGCAGATCATGCGGGTTGATGCTACCTTCTGTCAGCTCATCGCCCGCTTCAAGAACTGCTCCATCCATAATCTTAATTCTTGATCCGTACGGAATCAGATAAGCCTTGGATTCGCCAGTCTCTTCATTGGTAACAATAACCTCGCGCTTCTTCTTTGTATCGTTGATCGTAGCGACACCGCCAATCTCTGTGATGATCGCAAGACCCTTTGGTTTTCTCGCCTCAAAAAGCTCCTCGACACGCGGAAGACCCTGGGTGATATCGTCGCCGGCAACACCACCGGTATGGAAGGTACGCATGGTAAGCTGTGTACCCGGCTCACCGATCGACTGTGCAGCGATGATACCGACAGCCTCACCAACCTGAACCGGCTCACCAGTTGCCATGTTGGCGCCGTAACACTTCGCACATACGCCATTGTGGGACTTACAGGTAAGGATGGTACGAATTTTAACCCGCTTCAGGGATTCTCCGTTTTCGTCCACACCGTACTTCATAATCTTCTCCGCACGCTTTGGTGTAACCATATGGTTGGCTTTTACAATCGTATTGCCATCTTTATCAACAATATCCTCGCACAGATAGCGTCCTGTGATACGCTCCTGAAGGCTCTCAATCTCTTCTCTTCCATCCACGAATTCTTCCACGTACATTCCCGGAATCTCTTTGCCTTCCCTGCGGCAGTCAACATCGTGAATAATCACATGCTGTGAAACGTCAACCATTCGTCTGGTCAGGTAACCAGAGTCCGCGGTACGGAGCGCCGTATCTGACAGACCCTTACGTGCACCGTGGGCTGACATGAAATACTCCAATACGTCCAGACCTTCACGGAAGTTAGACTTAATAGGAAGCTCGATAGTACGTCCGGTTGTATCCGCCATCAGACCACGCATACCTGCAAGCTGCTTGATCTGCTTATCAGAACCACGGGCTCCTGAATCGGCCATCATAAAGATGTTATTGTATGCATCCAGACCGGAAAGCAGCGCCTCTGTCAGGGCGTCGTCAGTAGCTTTCCATGTCTCAACAACTTCCTTGTAACGTTCTTCTTCAGTAATCAGACCACGCTTAAAGTTTCTGGTGATCTTATCTACGGTATCCTGAGCTTCTGCAATCATCTGCGGCTTCTGCGGCGGCACCGTCATATCAGAAATTGATACGGTCATTGCAGCGCGGGTAGAATACTTGTAACCGGTAGATTTTACCGCATCCAGCACCTCTGCCGTCGCTGTTGCACCGTGTGTATTAATAACCTTCTCAAGAATCTGTTTCAGCTGTTTCTTGCCTACGTGGAAGTCAATCTCCGGAAGGAGTTCATTGCCTTCCACCTCACGATCCACAAATCCAAGATCCTGAGGAATGATTTCATTAAAGATGAAACGTCCCAGTGTAGACTCTACCGTACCGGTCTTTACTGTGCCATCCGGCATTGTCTTAGACACCCGTACTTTGATACGTGAATGCAGCGTCAGGGCTTCATTCTCATAAGCAAGAATCGCCTCATTTACACTCTTAAATACTTTACCTTCACCCAGCGCTCCCGGTCTTTCCTGTGTCAGATAGTAGATACCAAGTACCATATCCTGTGAAGGAACGGCTACCGGTCCACCATCGGAAGGCTTCAGAAGGTTATTCGGAGACAGCAGAAGGAACCGGCACTCTGCCTGAGCCTCTACGGACAGCGGAAGATGAACCGCCATCTGGTCTCCGTCAAAGTCCGCATTGTAAGCGGTACAAACCAATGGATGAAGCTTGATCGCCTTACCCTCTACAAGGATAGGCTCAAATGCCTGAATACCAAGTCTGTGCAGCGTAGGGGCACGGTTCAGCATAACCGGGTGCTCTTTGATAACATCCTCCAGTACGTCCCATACCTCCGGCTGTAATCTCTCAACCATCTTCTTGGCATTCTTAATATTGTGAGCGGTTCCGTTCTGAACCAGTTCCTTCATAACAAATGGCTTAAACAGCTCGATTGCCATCTCTTTTGGCAGACCGCACTGATAAATCTTAAGCTCCGGTCCTACTACGATAACGGAACGTCCGGAATAGTCAACACGTTTACCAAGCAGGTTCTG
>JAUNGJ010000032.1 GCA_030524585.1 Eubacteriales bacterium
GCGCTACGTTCGGGACGTAGAGGTCGCAGGTTCAAATCCTGTCACTCCGATTTTTTATTGCATACCACAAAGCTTGAAGGTACAAGCCTTGTGGTATTTTTTCTATTATGCAAAAAGAATTCTGTATAAAGAATTATGAAAATATTGCAGATTTCTCATAAAGAGAGATTATGAGAGAATAGTTGCAGCGTTGGCAGTGGTATTACAAAGGATAAGAGTATGGTGTTTTTGTATTTTAGTGATTTGCTTCCGGCTTTTTTGTCATGTATTATTTTTTCTTTTTTAGCTATGGCACATCGGATTTTGCTTCCGTCGAAATATAGCTCTTTTTTACAATTTAAGCAGGAGGAAGATGAAAAAAAGACTGCTCAAAGTACTTTGATCCGAATTATATATTTAATTGTAGGGACGATTTTTTTGTATCGGATCGCTGCTTTTACGGAAAAGCAGATCGCGGTAGGAATTTTTATCTCATGCTTTTTGAACGTATGGCCGGCAATCATTGAAAATCACTTGTTAAAAGTAAAGAAAGCGAAAACAGAATGGCTGCTTTTGTTAGGGTATCTTAGTTTTATCGGGTTTTCAATCTTAGTTGAAATCGTAACAATAAGATTGTTTTTACCTGTTCTTTTGGGCGATGAAAGTATATATTGGTTAGATAATCAGGCCGTTTCCATCTTTTTTACATTGATTGCAATGGCGATACCGATCCCGGTAGAATCTGTTATTGCAAAATTTACGCATGTTGTGGTAACTCAGAAGATCGATACTTTCTGGGAGGAAGTATACATATGTGAACGCCAAATCAACATTAAAAACAATAGGATCGAAGCGAACAAATATATAATTGATGATGTGGCAAAGGGAAATGATATAAATATTGAATTTTTGAAAACGATTCTTAATCTGGAATGCTTTTATAGAGAGCGTTTGTATAATCGTTTTGCCGAAGTGATAATAACGAGGTTTTTCAGTCATTATGCTATAAAAAGGGATATTTCCGTGGGAATTGCGCAAATAAAAATTTCTACTGCACAAAAAATATTACGGGAAAATCCTCATTCGTTTGTCAAAGGGATCTGTGATGACGAAATGAATATAAAACTATGCGGGAAATATATTAAAATTTTAATAGAAGAATATTATTTTCGGCTGGAAAATGAACAGGGATATATGGAAAGCCGGTTTACAGACGTATATGATTATGTGGCCTGCCAGTATCTGGGAGGGATTCCCGATAATAAAGAAAGAACGATATTGATATATAGTGCAGTCCTTCGAAGTGTTTTAAAAGACGCACCTGTATATTACTGTGGTTCGAATGATTCGGATAAATATTATCTTACCTTGAAGGGAAATGACGCGATTTCATATATGCAGTACAAAGAGCTGAAAGAGCGTGTCAGCTTCAATGGAATCATACAAAGAGAAGTATATGTAAATTCGTTGGAATTTGTACTGGAAATGGAGATAATATGTGCAAGTTTGTATGACCTGCAAGCAATAAGGGAACTTGCGGAAGCTTATAACATATCGGTGGCGTTTGGGTAATTCATAAAGAGTTTGAGGATAAAGGCATGGAAGAACATAGGCGATCAATTACATTACCAATCTATTTTTCACTTCTTTTGATCTATCTGGAAACAGTATTTCATATTTATGAATTTGGGTCTCTGACAGGAGCCTTCTTTTTCGTGATTTTGTTTTCTGTTATGGCAGGGGTACTGCTTGGTGCAGTGGCAGGAGAGTTTCGTAAAAGAGGCTCCTACATAATTACAATTATATTTACGGCGGTTCTGTGTATTTTCTTTTGCGCTGAAGCAGTATATCGGTCAGTATTTCAGAAATTTCTGGCTCTTTTTAGCATGTTGAATGTGGCGGGGCAGGCGTTGGATTTTGTAGACGTTATCGGAAAAAATATTTTACTTAGTTTGGTTGGAATTATTCTGTTTTTGGTTCCGATTCCACTTTTGATCGTTGGCAAACGCAAGGGGATCATTCGTCTGGAACGGTATTCTCTGAAGCAGTTTCTAAAAAGACTGGCCATTGCCTGCGAATGCTATCTGGCGGCAATCCTTATTTTGGGCTGTATGAGCCAGGAGCCATATAGTCTGAATGATATTTATTATCATAATGTGTCTACGGATATGACAGTAGAACGCTTTGGCGTAATCACCATGAACCGGCTGGACGCTTTCTATATGATCGCGGGAAAACCGACGAGAATGCTGCAGATCACTGAGGTCGAGGAAACGGAAGAGATTCAGGAGCCGGAAGAACCGGAGATCGATACCTCTCCAAATACGATGGAGATTGATTTTGACGGAATTACGGCCTCGGCGCCGAATGAGTCGGTGGTACAGCTGACCCAGTATTTTCAATCGCAGTCCGGAACGAGGAAGAATGAATATACGGGAATGTTTGAAGGCTATAATGTGATTTTTATTACGGCGGAAGGATTCTCCAGCTATGTAATCGATGAAGAGCGTACGCCTACTTTGTACCGGCTGAAAAATGAAGGATTTGTATTCAATCATTACTATACGCCAGGCTGGTATGGCAGCACTTCCGACGGGGAGTATGCGAATCTGACAGGACTTCTCCCGACGGATGGCATTGTATCGATGAAGCTTGCCGGCGAGCAGCAGAAGAATATGTATTTTACCCTGGGGAGACAGTTGGAGCGCCTGGGATATACTTTAAACGGATACCATAATAACAGCTATACCTATTATGGAAGAGATTTGTCACATCCGAATATGGGATATAACTGGTACGGTACAGGAAACTGGTTTGTGCCGGAGACAACCGAGAGCGGAAGTGAATACTGGCCGCAGTCGGATCTGCAGCTGATGTTGCAGAGTATGGACATGTATATGGACAGTGAGCCGTTTCATACATATTATATGACGGTCAGCGGGCATATGCTGTATGATGTGAACAGTAACCAGATGGCGTACCGGAATTATGACGCAGTGGCGGATCTTCCGTATACCGAGACGACCAAGGGGTATCTTGCCTGCCAGATGGAGCTTGAGAAAGCCATGAATACCCTGGTTGGCGAATTGGAAGAGCGAGGAATTGCAGACCACACGGTAATCGTGCTGAGCGCGGATCATATTCCCTATGATGATAAGCCGGTTTGTGATGAACTTGCGGGACATGAACTGGATGCGGGAATTGAATGGTATGAGAATGATCTGATCATCTGGGCAGGAAGTATGGAAGAGCCGGTCGTGGTGGATAAATATTGTTATGATGTGGATATTCTGCCGACGATTTCCAATCTTCTTGGCTTGGAATATGATTCCAGACTGATGATCGGACAGGATATTCTGTCCGATTCGGAGCAGCTGGTATGTTTTCCAAACCGAAGCTTCATATCCGGAAAATGTATGTATAATGCGGTGAATGGAACGGTGACTCCTCTGACAGAAGAAGAGGTCACCCAGGAATATCTGGATAACCTCTCGGCAATCGTTTATAATAAATTCAATGTATCCGCAATGATTTTGAATGAAGACTATTACCAGTATCTGGACGGACACATCACTTCCCGGGCCGAGGAAAACTCTGCTAAGGAGACGGGGGAGAAAACGGACATGAGCGCAGATAAGGAATCAGCAGAGCAAGAGTGAGCAAAAGACTCAGGATTTCTGAAACCAGCGGGCTCCACCAGATCCCGGCTCCGCCCAAAAGCCACGTCATAAGCAGCAGGCTTAACGCAAGCATGACCATTCCCCTGGCAAGTGAGATGAGGGTGGCGGCCGCTGGTCGCTCGACGGCTGTAAAATATGCCCCGATGACCACATTATATCCCGCAAGCAGGAAGGATAATGTAAATATACGGAATACCCGCACGCTGTAGGAGATCAGGCCGCTGTTTGCAGAAGAAATAAACAAGCGTACGATGTGTTCCGTGCCCGTCATACATACAATAGTAAAGGCAAGAGAGGAAACTACCACTGCCAGGATTCCATAGCGAAATAGTCTTCCGCATTTGTGCATATGTTTTTTGCCATAGTAATAGCTGATCAAAGGCTGGTATCCCTGTGCAATGCCGACCATGGTCATGACCGCCAGAGAATTTACGTAAGAAATGATGGTGTAGCTTACCAGAGCATTTTCATTCAGGAAATGGATGATCGCCTGATTAAAAAGGAAAATGATCAGCCCAGGGGATAACTCCGTAATACCGGAGGGTATCCCGTTTTTTATTTCCCGCCAGATCAGCGGGATATCCAGATGAAATCTGGTAAATTTAATGACGCCATTTTTCCCGCAGAAGTGAAACAGATACATGGCAATCAGCGCAACATGGGAGACGCCGGTTGCAAGGGCGGCTCCGCGGATGCCCATATGCAGCCGCATGACCATCAGGTAATCCAAAACCACATTCAGCAGAGAGCCGGCTGTTACGATGAAAGTTGCCATTTTGGGATAACCGTCGGTTTTGATGATAGTTTCGAAGGAATAGGACAAAATAAATAATCCGGAAAACGGTGCAATTGCACCCAGATAATCCAGTACATATTCCATATTTACATCGGTTGCGCCTAAGAACAGAGCAATCGGCCGCAGGTTCAGCATCACCAATACGGTAATTACAATAGAAAATACGGTGAGCAGGAAAATGTTCTGGGAAAACACTTCGTTCGCTTTTTTGCCTTTCTTTTCCCCAAGCATAATCGCTACTACGGTAGAAGTGCCTACCGCAAACAAAATAGATACAGCATATAACGCCATGATGTATGGCATGGAAATGTTGACGGCGGTGAGGGCTATTTCTGACACGCCCCGCGCCACAAAGAGTCCATCTACCATCGTGTACAGCGAAAACACCCACTGGGCTGCAACGGACGGAATGATGAACCTGAAAAAATCGCCTTTCAGGGACTTCCCCTCCAGCTTCATGATAAAACCTCCAATCCATACCCGTTGAACTTCGAATGTTCAATAAGTATGTTCTAATAATACCTGATAATAGGGAAATAGGCAAGTGCGGACAGAAAGGCGTGTTGTCTGCCGCGGAGAAAACCGGAAGAGTCCACGGAACGATTCGGAAAAAACTGTTGACGTTTGCCGAAAAATAGTATAGAATCTACTTAGTGTAAAAACAGATTGCACTCTATAAGTTAGATTCTATGAAGAGAAGGAGTAGGAGTCAGATACTCACCTACAGAGAGTTGCCGGTGGTGAAAGGCAATGGGAGCCCGACTTTGAAAATCATCTCTGAGAATGGAGACTGAAGAACGGATCGTAAGTTTCCACGGGTGTTTCCCGTTATAGGAACCACGTATGTTGGTGCGTTGTATTCGTACTTGTTTTATGAAAAACAGGGTGGTTGCGGAATCGATTCAGGTCCGTCCCTATTTGGGGCGGACCTTTTTTGTGCAATAGATCCCTATTGCACAAAAAACGCACTTCGTGCAACGATGCGCAGCTCGCGGATAGGAAGCTGCTGCAATGCAGCCCGCTCGCGCGCGAAGATTGCGCAAAAGCGCAATCTTTTTCATACTAACATATAAAATAAAGTTGAAAGGATGGATGAAGGAACATGAGTAACCACACAGAAATCAGATGGCATGGCCGGGGCGGCCAGGGCGCCAAGACAGCTGCTCTGCTCCTGGCAGACGTGGCATTTCAGACCGGAAAATACGTGCAGGGATTTCCTGAGTATGGGCCGGAGCGTATGGGAGCGCCGATCACAGCTTACAATCGAATCAGCGATACGGTGATCCGCGCACATTCTAATATCTATGATCCACAGTATGTAGTGGTTGTAGATGAATCTCTGCTGGAAGCCGTTGACGTGACCAGCGGGCTGAAGGAGGACGGTGCGATTCTCGTGAATACAGAGCGTACAAAGGAAGAGATCATTCCCCATTTAAAGGGATATAAGGGGGATGTATATGTGATCGACGCCAAGAAGATCTCTATGGCAGCGCTGGGGAAATATTTTCCGAACACCCCGCTTCTTGCGGCAATCGTGAAGGTGGCAGGTATCATGGATAAGGAAGTCTTCTTAAGAGAGATGCGGGCATCCTTTAACCATAAATTTGCCAGCAAGCCGGAAGTGATCGAAGGCAATATGAAGGCCCTTGAGAAGGCATTTGAGGAGGTGCACTAATGGCAACAGATATCAGTAAATTGGGATTAAAGACAAAATGGCAGGATCTGACAGAGGGGATGATCGTTGCGGGAGCAGGAACCTCCAAAGCATTCATGACAGGAGAGTGGAGCAGCGTCAAGCCGGAGTTTATTGAAGAGAAATGTAAACAGTGTCTGCTCTGTGTTCCGGTATGTCCGGACAGCTGTATTCCGGTGAAGGATAAAAAGAGAGCGGAATTTGACTATGATCACTGCAAAGGATGCGGCATCTGTGTAAAGGCATGTCCATTCGGCGCGATTACAATGGAAGGGGTGAAGTAGGATGGCAAAGAGAGATCGTTTATCAGGAAATGAAGCCGTTGCAATCGCGCTTCGTCAGATAAATCCGGATGTATTTCCGGCATTTCCAATTACTCCGTCTACGGAGATTCCACAGTATTTTGCTTCTTTTGCGGCAAATGGACAGGTGGATACGGAGTTTATACCGGTGGAGAGTGAGCACAGCTCTATGAGCGCTGCAATCGGCGCATCGGCGGCAGGTGCAAGAGCTTTAACGGCAACTTCTTCCTGTGGACTTGCTTATATGTGGGAAGAATTATATATTGCAGCCTCCAACAGACTTCCTTTGGCGTTAGCGTTAGTAAACCGCGCCCTGTCCGGCCCGATCAATATCAACTGTGATCATTCTGACAGTATGGGAGCCAGAGACTCCGGCTGGATCCAGATGTATGCGGAAAATAATCAGGAAGCTTATGATAATATGGTGCAGGCGTTCCGTATTTCTGAGCACAGGGATGTAAGGCTTCCGATCATGATCTGCCAGGATGGATTTATCACCAGTCACGCGGTGGAGAATATTGAGCTTCTGGAGGATGAAGAAGTAAAGGGATTTGTCGGAGAATATGAGCCGGAAAATTACCTTCTGAATCCGGAATGTCCGATGGCTCTGGGCCCTTATTCTGTAACCGATTTCTATATGGAAGCGAAGAGAAGCCAGGCAGAGGGAATGAAGCATGTGGAGCGTGTAGTGCTGGATGTGGCGAAGGAATTTGCGCAGGTTTCCGGCAGAGAATACGGCCTCTTTGAAGCATATCGCCTGGAAGATGCCGACCGGGCGGTGGTAATGATCGGATCGGCAGCAGGAACCACCAAGGACGCCATCGACAGACTGCGTGAGAAAGGGGAAAAGGTCGGCCTTCTTAAGATTCGACTTTTCCGTCCGTTCCCGGCAGATGCGATTGCAGAGGCACTGAAGAATGTGAAGGCGGTGGCGGTTATGGACCGTGCGGAAGGATATTCCAACCAGGGTGGACCGCTGGGGGCTGATGTGATGGCAGCTCTGTTCCGTGCGAGAAGCAGAGCGCTGGCAGCCAATATCGTATATGGTCTTGGAGGACGTGATGTGCGTGTGGAGGATATGGAACAGGTATTTGCAGATTTGCAGACCATGATCGACAATGATGACGCAGGCGAGACTTATCGTTATATGGGTGTCAGAGAGTAAGGAGGGACGCAGAGATGGCTTATAATTTTAAAGAAACAATGAATAAACCGGAACGTCTTGCTCCGGGACACAGAATGTGTGCAGGCTGTGGCGGAACCATTGCAGTTAGGAATGTACTCCGCGGACTTCATGAGGGAGATAAGGCAGTTATCGGGAATGCCACAGGATGTCTGGAGGTATCTACATTTACTTATCCATATACCTCCTGGGAGGACAGCTATATTCACAATGCTTTTGAAAATGCGGGCGCAACCTTAAGCGGCGTGGAAGGGGCGTACAAGGCGCTGAAGAGAAAAGGGAAATTAGATGAGACCTATAAGTTCATTACCTTTGGCGGTGACGGCGGAACCTACGACATCGGCTTCCAGTCTCTGTCGGGAGCTATGGAGCGAAACCACGATATGGTGTATGTATGCTATGACAATGGCGCTTACATGAATACCGGTATCCAGCGCTCATCCGCAACCCCAATGTACGCAGATACGACCACTACCCCGGTAGGCTCCCAGAGTCACGGGAAAACGCAGAACAGAAAGGATCTGGCAGCGATTATCGCCGCTCATGATGTTCCTTACGTGGCACAGACTACCTTTGTTCAGAACTTTAAGGATCTGCATATTAAGTCGGAGAAGGCAATCTATACTCCGGGTGCGGCGTTCTTAAATATTATGGCTCCCTGCCCCCGCGGATGGAGATATAATACTCCGGATATTATGGAAATCTGCAAGCTGGGTGTTGAGACCTGCTATTGGCCGCTGTTCGAGGTGATAGAAGGAAAATGGATCCTGAACTATGAGCCGAAGAATAAGAAGCCGATTGAAGATTTCCTGAGACCACAGGGAAGATTTAAACATTTATTCAAGAAAGAAAACGAGTATCTGCTGGAAGAGTTCCAGAAGGAAGTGGACAGAAGATGGGAAGAGCTTCTGTTCAGATGCTCGAGATAGAGAAGCCAAAAGGAGTACCACAGACGAAGCGGTACTCCTTATTTTGACAGACCCTGCATACAGAGCGGAAGCTCAAGACCGTGAGCTTCTAACAGCTTCCTGTCCGTCAGAATTTCCAGAGCGTCGCCGTCCTTTACAATTCTTCCGTCTGCCATCAGAATAACCCGGCTGCAGGTGTCCAGTATCATATCCAGATCATGGGAAGCGATGATTTTCAGATGGTCGAAATCATTCAAAATATGGATGAGCTGGCGGCGGTTTTTCGGGTCCAGCGCAATGGACGGTTCGTCCATAAGAATGATATCCGGAGTCATAGATAGAATTGTGGCAATGGATACCATCTTTTTTTCTCCGCCGGATAGTTTGTAGATCTGGCGGTCCTTCAAGTGTTCAATGTGGATACTTTTTAAGGCAGTATCCACACGATGGCCGATCTCTTCTTCTGAAAATCCGTAATTGCGCGGCGCAAATGCAACGTCTTCTTTCACCGTGGACATAAATAACTGACTGTCAGAATCCTGAAAGACGTAGCCGATGTTCTTGCGGATTTCCGGCAGCGTATTTTTCTCTACAGGAATATCTTTCACACGGATAATTCCCTCGTAATTCAGATTTAGTCCCACCAGGAGTTTTAGAAGCGTGGATTTCCCCACGCCGTTTGCACCGATCAGGCCGATGCTGTCATGTTCACGGGCGGTAAATGTAATATCCTTTAATACCGGATGAGAGGTATCATAGCTGTAGTTTACGTGTTCCAGGTCAATATATATGTGACTCATAATTTCTAATTCTCCTGTCAAAATTAAAGTAATTTCAGTATGATAAATACTCCGGCCCAGACGGTCAGGTACAGAATATCCCCGGTCCGGATCGGCGTCTTTTCTCCGTAATAAAATTCTCCGGTATATCCCCGTAACAGCATACTTTCATATACCTGGCCGGCCCGGTCCATACTCCGAAGCAGTAGCTGACCTGCCAGGGAGCCCCAGACCTTAAAATGTACGCCCTTCTGCTTTGGCGCCCTCAGGGAATAGGCCTGAATAATGCGCCCGGCCTCTTCCAGAAGAACAGAAATGTACCGGTAGGTCAGCAGAATCTGTGTCACTAAAATTGCAGGTACATGGAGGAGACGCAGGGCGTGGCAGATTTTCTCGATGGAAGTGGAGGCAATCAGCAGATAGGCCGCCAGCACACTGTAGACGCCCTTCAGCATCAGGGTTACCATAGAAATCATTCCGGCGGTAATCACAAGATTTCCGATTTGCATTGCCGGCTGCCTGTCAAAGAAAGGGTTAAAAAGTCCCACAAAACAGACCAGCGGAAGAACGATGCGGAGTCTTTTCAGGGCGTCCCGGAAGGACACTTCTCCCAAAATAAACAGTGCGACCGGATAGAGGCCCATCCGGAGCAGTCCTGTGAAATTGTATTTGTGAAAGGATACCGTTACTGCAATGTAAGCAGCCGTTAAAACGAGCTTGACCAGCGGATGAATACGGTTCATCCACTGGTCTCTGCTTGCAAGGGCATCCATATGATGGAGCTCATAAAGAGCGTTATCTAACTTACTCATCTTGCATCCTTTGTCTTTGGTTTTCTAAAAAATTTAAATAGATAGCAGCCTCCTGCACATACAGCCAGAACAATCAGTGAACCGGCGATGCCTGAGAAGGAAGTTCCCAGAAGAGAGTCGGAATTTTTGAAGGCGTAGTCCGGAAGCAGCGAGGTGCTTTCCTGTACCTGTTCGGCCGCCTCATAGGGACCTGTTCCGGCAGATTCAATCTCTGCAGAACCGGTAATCCGTTCAATCGACCACTCCAGCCCGTCCGGATGCGAGGATGCGAATAAAGAGAAGCCGCCTCCAATAAGCAGTGCCAGTACACAGAGAATTGCAACCGTATGCTTAAAGGAGAACCGTCCGTCCGATTGCTTGGCATTTACATCCATCAAAAGCTCTGGTCTGGATTCGTAGACGAATACCAGAACAGCAGCGGTGATTAGTCCCTCTACAAATCCGATTGCAAGATGGATCGGCTGCATCGTTCCCACAAACACGGAAAAGGGAAGCTCCGTAATGCCGGAGAAAAAAGTTTCCAGAGTTACGGAAAATGCACCCATCTGTAGGGTGACCATGGAGCCGAGAATCGAAGCTGCAATTATTTTTCCTTTGCCGGCGCCTTTCTTCATGATTGGACGCCAAATCAGGAAATAGCCCAGGAAGCACCCGTAGAAGGCCATATTCCATATATTGCCGCCCAGAGCCAGAAGGCCTCCGTCTGCAAAGAGCAGACACTGGATAAGCAGAACTCCGATCATTGTAAGAAAAGATGCGTAGGGACCGAGGAGCGCGGTAAGCAGCATACCTCCGCACAGATGACCGCTGGAGCCGGTTCCCGGAATTGTGAAATTAATCATCTGGGTGGCAAATACAAAAGCGCCCATGACTCCCATAACGGGAATCTTCTTCGGGTCGGTTTCCAATCTTACTTTTTTGATTGAATATGTGGCTGCTGCCGTGGAGCAGGCATACATGGTTCCGGCGATTGCCGGTGAGATTAATGCGTCAGCCATATGCATAGTACATTCCCCCGTTTCATTCTTATTGATCATAGAATATCATCAGGAACCGGGCGTCACAAGCCACCCCGGGGGTGTTTTATACCTCTTTTCTGTATTCTCTCGGAGAACAGTTCATGTACCGCTTAAAAATTTTCCCATAATAGCAGGGATTGGAAAATCCTACCATTCCGGCGATGTTGGTAATGCTGTCACTGCCTCTCAGCAGCGGAAGACTCTGCTGGATTCTGTAAAACAGCAGATAGTCAAACAGAGTCATATGCATGTGCTTTTTAAAAAAGCGGCAGCATTCACTTTTACAGATACTGGCGCTGGCGGCGATATCCTCCAGTGTCAGCGGCTCACTATAATGCTCCTGGATAAAGATAAGAATCTGTTTCAGCCGGTCCAGATGCTCCGGTATCTGTGTCTCCGCCACGGGCAGGGAAGCAAAATATTGGAAAAGAAGCTGCCAGATTCTTGTGACAGCAAGATGAACCCGAAGCTCATAATCCAGGGGCGGCTGTTTGGACCAGCTGTAGATCTGTCTCATGGTATCAAGAATCTCCGCCTGCCAGGAGACCTCCGGACTCAGTACAAGAGAGCTCCATCGGGGATTGGCAGTGATAAACTCCACGTATTTGGTCTGGAGAAGACTGGTTTCATATCCGTAGATAAACCTTGGATGAAAGGTGATGGACAGATATTCACAGTTCATCTGATCCTTCATGTAGCCGGAATGGAGGACGTTGCTGTTGCAGAACAATCCCTCGTCCTGTTGCAGAATATATTGCTGTTCATTTACCCGGTAATCAATGATTCCTGACTGAACCCAGGTCAGCTCAATCTCCGGATGCCAGTGCCACATAAAGGCTCCGCCCTCGTAAATACCGATGGATTCTTCGCTGATATGCACAGGAAAATGGTAGTCGCCGTGGGCCTTCATTTCCCGCTGATTGTCCGTTGTGTGTATCTGTATCATAGTAAACCTCGTATATCTCAATATCGTTATGGTTTTGTCCAAAATATTTATTGTTATATATCAAAATGCTCATTATAATTATAAAATAAGAGGACACAGAGTGCAACAGATGATTGCGGTCTGGATAAAGGATAATGAAAAAAGGAGAAGTGGTATGATGCAGAATTTGATTGAGAAATTTAAAGAGCTGTATGGCGCTGAAGGCGAGATTCGCCAGTATTTTGCGCCGGGACGTGTGAACCTGATCGGAGAGCACACCGATTACAACGGGGGCCATGTATTTCCATGCGCACTGACAATTGGTACATACGGTGTAGTAAGAAGCCGTCAGGACAGAAAGATTCAGTTTTATTCAGTAAATTTTGAGAAGCTTGGCGTGATCGAGACCAGTCTGGATGATCTGGTACCTTCTAAGGCAGCAGGCTGGACCAATTATCCAAAGGGAGTTATGTGGGCATTTGAGAAGAGAGGATTCAAGCTTCCTTACGGACTTGACATTCTGATCTACGGAGATATTCCCAACGGTTCCGGCCTTTCATCTTCTGCATCTCTTGAGGTGCTTACAGGACTTATCCTGAAAGATACCTATGGATTTGACGTGAGTATGGTAGACATCGCGCTGATCGGACAGGATTCCGAGAATAACTTCAACGGATGCAACTGTGGTATTATGGACCAGTTTGCAAGCGCTATGGGCAAGAAGGACAATGCGATTTTCCTGGATACCAATACGCTGGAATATGAATATGCGCCGGTGGTACTTGAGGATGCCAAGATCGTTATCACCAACAGTAAGGTAAAGCACAGCCTGGTAGATTCTGCTTACAATGACAGAAGAAATGAGTGTGAGCAGGCGTTGAAGGAGCTGCAGCAGGTAGTAGATATCAAGACCCTTGGCGATCTGAACGAGGAAGAGTTTGAGGCCCACAAGGATGCCATTAAGGACGAGATTCGTCAGAAACGCGCAAAACATGCCGTATATGAGAATCAGAGAGCCATCCGTGCGGTGGAAGCTCTGAAAGCAGGAGAGATCAAGACCTTCGGCGAGCTGATGAATGCGTCTCATGTGTCTCTGAGAGATGACTATGAAGTATCCTGTGAAGAGATCGATATTCTGGTAGATCTGGCATGGAAGATTCCGGGAGTGATCGGTTCCCGTATTACCGGAGGCGGCTTCGGCGGCTGTACCGTTAGTATTGTAAAAAATGATGCGGTAGATACCTTTATCGATTCCATTGGCAAAGCATACCGTGAGAAGGTTGGACACGATGCGGAATTTTATGTAGTAGAGATTGGAGATGGCGGCCATGTTATCTAAGAATATTAAGAAGTTAGTACAGTACGGTATTGAGAGCGGATTGACGCCGGAGTGTGAGCGTACATATACCACGAATCTGCTGCTTGATGTATTTCATGAGGATGATTACGAGGATGTGGATATTACAGGCGAGGAGATTTGCCTGGAGGAAATCTTAAAGGAGCTTCTGGACGAGGCGTGTGAGAGAGGAATCATCGAAGACAGCATCGTTTACCGGGATCTGTTTGACACGAAGCTGATGAACTGCCTGATGCCGAGACCGGCACAGGTGCAGAAGGAATTTGCCGAGCGGTACGAGAAATCGCCGGAGGAGGCAACCGATTACTTCTATAAGCTGAGTCAGGACAGCGATTATATCCGCCGTTACCGTGTAAAGAAGGACATGAAATGGAAAGTGGATTCTCCATATGGCGAGATCGATATTACCATCAATCTGTCAAAACCGGAGAAGGATCCGAAGGCGATCGCGGCAGCAAAGAACGCCAAGGCAAGCAGCTATCCCAAATGTCTGCTCTGTATGGAAAATGAAGGCTATGCAGGCCGTGTGAACCATCCGGCAAGAGAGAATCACAGAATTATCCCGATTACGGTCAATGACAGCAGATGGGGATTCCAGTATTCGCCTTATGTGTATTACAATGAGCACTGTATTGTATTCAACGGACAGCATACGCCGATGAAGATCGAAAAGGCAGCGTTTATCAAGCTGTTTGACTTTGTAAAGCTGTTCCCCCACTACTTCCTTGGCTCCAATGCAGACCTTCCGATCGTAGGAGGCTCCATCTTAAGCCACGATCATTTCCAGGGAGGACATTATACCTTTGCAATGGCAAAGGCGCCGATTGAGAAGCAGGTTGTTATTCCGGGATACGAGGATGTGGAAGCCGGTATTGTAAAATGGCCGCTGTCAGTACTTCGTATTTGCCATAAGGATGAGAAGCGTCTGGTTGAGCTGGCTGACCATGTGCTGAGAGCATGGAGAGGATACACCGATGAGGATGCGTTCATTTTCGCCGAGACTGACGGTGAACCTCACAATACGATTACTCCGATTGCGAGAAAGGTTGGCGATATTTACGAGCTTGACCTGACACTCCGCAACAACATTACTACCGAGGAACATCCGTTGGGTGTTTATCATCCGCATGCGCAGTATCACAATATTAAGAAGGAAAACATTGGTCTGATCGAGGTTATGGGACTTGCGGTTCTTCCGGCAAGATTAAAAGAAGAACTGGAGATCCTGGCAGAGTATCTGGTAGAGGGCAGGGATATCCGCAGCAATGAGAAGATCGAGAAGCATGCCGACTGGGCAGAAGCCTTCCTTCCGAAGTATGAAAGCATCACAGAAGAAAATGTGACGGAGATTCTGCACAAAGAGGTCGGAAATACCTTTGTACATGTTCTGGAGGATGCGGGCGTGTACAAGTGTACTGAAGAAGGCAGAGCAGCCTTCATGAGGTTTATTGAGACACTGTAAAGAATAGTCTTAGTATAAGACGACAGGAATAAAAAGACCACGATATGGTGAAGTGATTTGCCATATCGTGGTCTTTGTTGCTAAGTATCCGAAGGGAGCTGCCAGTGGCAGGTCCTGAAAGTCGTTGCAGATTCATGGGATTCCGGTTAATTCCAGAAGCCTTTAAACCGGCAGATATTTTCCATTTCTTTATAAACAGATGCGCAATCCCGTTCATCGGTCATAGTTACCAGGAGATCGCTGGCGCGGAGTCTCGTCTTTCCTTTTGGAATGAGCTCTTCCTCGCCTCTCTGAACTGCAACCAGAAGGCAGTGCCTGGGCCATTCTACTTCGCTGATGAGCCGTCCGTCCGCATCAGAGCCGTGAGCTACCACAAACTCCCGAAGTACCTTTTTGCCGTGACTCTTGGGCAGTTCGACTCCTCGCTTCTCCAGCAGCCGTTCCAACAGACTTTCATAAATTGGCTTAGAACGAAGCAGGGTTGCCACGATGTAAGCCACAATGGAGACAATGGACAGAGACAGAAGATTCTGTACGGAGCCGGTCATCTCGAAGATTAAGATGATCCCGGTCAGCGGGGCGCGTACAATGGCGGTAAAGTATCCCGCCATAGCAAGCAGCACAAAATTATTTACATATATCGCATCCAGTCCCAGGCAGTTGACGCTAAAGGTGGCAAAGGCACCGCCGATAAATGCTCCCAGTACCAGCAGCGGGAAGAAAATACCTCCCGGGGCGCCGGAGCCGAAGCAGATGGCGGAAAAGATAAATTTGCCGATCAGCGTGATCAGGATCATGTGAAGTACCATCTCGCCGCTGGTCAGCTCTTCGATCAGGTTGTGGCCGCTTCCCAGAAAATCCGGAAGGGTAAAGCCCAGCACTCCCGCACACAGGAAGGGAATCATGAGCCTTGTGGTTGTATTTAAATGCTTTGCATGGTTATACAGCGATTGCACCTTCAGAGTAAACCAGTTATAAAACGCGCCCAGCACACCTAAGATAACGCCGAGAATCAGAATCATCCAGTAGTAGCTCTGGGGCAGGGAATGCACAATGTCGAACTGGAACACGGACTTCATACCGAATATCGAGGCGGACAGATAGTCGGCGGTCAGAGAGGCAGCCATCACCGACAACAGCACGGATACGGAGAAATTCTTGTGTACCTCTTCCAGGGAGAACATAACTCCTGCAAGGGGCGCGTTGAAGGCGGCGGATAATCCGGCGCTTGCGCCACAGGTCAGAAGAAACCGTTCTTCGGTCTTCCCTCGGTCCAATATTCTTGAGATACCCTTTCCGGCCATCGCACCAAGCTGGATCGACGGGCCCTCCCGTCCTAAGGACATTCCGCCAAGGATACATAAGAATCCGCCGGCAAATTTGGCGGACAGTACCTTCCGCCAGTTCTGCTCAAGCTGACCGGTCATCTCCCCCTCAAGCTGAGGGATACCGCTGCCTGAGATTAGGGGCTCCCAGGTAAGAAGCTTTCCTACGATCACAGCAAATATCATTAAAATGACAAACCATCCCGCAATGCGGAGAGGAGCTCCCTTTGCGTAATCCAGCGCGGCCTTTAGCCATGTGGCGGCATATTCCAGCAAAAGCCGGTAAAGCAGCACCACCAGACCGCCGACGGCGCCTACAAGGATACCTTCTCCAATTAATATTACCTGTAATTTTTCCGCACGCCGCAGCGTGTTAGCAGCATTATCCTTCACAACAAATACCTCGAAAACTCTCATTCTTAAAATATCGGGGCCAGTGCAGATGCAAAGACCATCATTATTATACATGAAGCGGTTTTGGAAGTCGAATATTTTTTCTATATTGCTTGTATTTTCGACATTTTTCGAGTATCGTATTATTATAGACTGTAAGGAAGAGGATACATGGATGGACGATTATTCTGAGAAAAGAACGAAAAAAGATGGAATTAAGGCTCACAAGGCAGCACAGCAGGCAAGGACAGATAGGGAGACCAGAAGAAGGCAGTTAGACGCGAGGCAGAAGCGAAGAAGAAAAAGACAGATCCAGCGTCTGATACTGATTGCCATAATGGTGCTGATACTGGTATTTTTTATATTGATTGTCAGGGCGGCTGTGAAAGGAATCTCACATAAAATAGGAGAAAAGAAAGCGAAAGCAACGGCTATGGAAATAGAAAACGGTAAGTCGGAGACCGAGGAGAAGACAGCGGTGATCACCACAGCCGGGGATATCATTATGCACAAGCCTTTTTTGGAGTCCTCCGTGTATTTTGATGGGGAGAATTATGACTATAATCCTATCTTTACTTATATGAAAGAGATTTATGAGGCGGCAGATTTTGCGGTTGTAACTACGGAATACGCTCTGACGGACGGAAATTACAGCGGATATCCGACCTTCTGCTCGCCGGATGCCATAGCGGAGGCGCTGGCGGAAAATGGTCTGGATATGTGTCTCCTTGCCAATAATCACATTTATGATAATGGTGATGAGGGTCTTCAGCGGACCATGGATGTGCTGACAGAAAAGAACCTTCTGTATACCGGAACCCGTAAGAGTGAAGATGAGAAGAATTATATGATTCAGGACGTCAATGGGATCAAGATTGGTTTCTTCAACTACGTATTTGAGACCGAGAAAGTGGATGGATATAAGACCATCAATGGAATTGCGGTCAGTAAAGAGAGTGAGAATCTGATTAATTCTTTTCAGGAGGCGGAGCCTCAATCTCTCTACGATGATGTGGAACAGATACTGACAGAGATGGAGGAAGCGGGTGTTGAATATACCATTGCCTATATGCATTGGGGAGTCGAATACCAGACAAAAGAAAATTCCTATCAGGATGCCATTGCCCAGAAGCTGTGCGACATGGGTATCGACGCTCTGATTGCCAGCCATCCCCATGTAATTCAGCCGGTGGATTTACTGGAAAGCAGCGACGGCAAGCATAAGATGGTATGTGCCTATGCCATTGGAAACCATCTGTCCAATCAGCGCACGGAATATATGGATGGATTGACAAATGGCTATTCTGAGGACGGTATGGTGGTAACTCTCACTATCCACCGGGATACCAAGGGAAAGGTAACGCTTGAGAAGGCGGACTTTATACCGACCTGGGTGTATCATGATCAGGATGTGGACGATGAGTATTTCATCCTGCCGCTGGCATATCCGGATGAAATCAAGGAGGCGTCGGGACTTGATAATATTGCGTCAGATATAGATGCCTCGCTGGAGCGGACCAATGGAATCGTAGGAGACGGTGTAAAGAAGGTGCAGGAAGCACTTCCTTTGGAACAATAAAATATATTAGCAATGTAGCATAAAAGGAAGATTCCGGAGTCAGTACTCAGACGGAATCTTCCTTTGTGTCTGTGGTGAATTTTAAAATCCTATCCATGCGCCAGAATTCGATGTGCCAGTTTACGGACAAATTCGGCTGTTTGGTCATTCATATCATGTTCCGCATTGTATTCTACAATATCATAGGAGGAAATCGGAAGTCCGTCCATTAGCCCGTCCATGATTAAGAATGCTTCATCTTCTTTAAATCCTTCCGGTACAGGGACAGATACCCCAGGCAGAAGAGCAGGGTCCATAACATCTACATCAAAACTGATGTGGACATGTTCGAGACCGGACAAATAGGTAATACATTCGTCAAGACAATTGCGGATTCCCAGACGCATTATCTGCCTATAGGTGTAGTATTTGATATGCAGATCTTTTAAAAATCTCGCCTCCGGAGGATCAATGTCTCTAAGTCCCAGCATGACAATGTTGGCGGCTTTGAGTTTTGGCCTGCTGCTCAGTATCTGGGTCAAACGCTTTTCGCCCATTCCTAACAGTGCGGCAACAGGCATTCCGTGGATATTTCCGGATACTGTAGTGGTATCTGTGTTGATATCCGGGTGGGCATCAATCCAGATCAGCCCCAGATTGTCGTAATAGGTTCCGGCCGCGGAAACGCTTCCGATAACGGAACTGTGGTCGCCGGCGATAAAAAGAGGAGTGTCGCCGCGCTCTAGAGCAGCATAACCATTTTCTGCTATCTGGGAACAGGTCGCCAGAACACTGTTCAGATTTTTGAGATTAGGCAGATTCTCCTCGGGCATGGTAATTTCCGGAAGCATATTAATATTTAAATTTCTACAGTAATTGTTCAGATAGTTAAGACTATAAGTGAGTCCTTTGTCACCAACCCCAAAGTGCATCGGACACCCAAATATATGGTACATAAAAACCTCCTCAATTTACTTATCAACTGAAGTAATTCTAACATAAATATTTGGATTTTGACAATTGAATATTCCGCCGTGCTTAAAATCACGAAATATTCATAAATGGGTATATAATAGGTCAATACAAACATTCTACAATTAAACTATTAAATTATTGGAGAATGTTATGGGACAGGATTACTCAGAGGTAGTGGAAAGGTTACAGGCGTATAGACGGGTACAGCGCAGGACGCAGGAAGAGATGAGCGCCGTTATGGGCGTGACACAGAGCCACTATGCCAAGCTGGAATCCGGAGCGAATATTATTTCGTATGACTGCCTAAAGAGATTTGAAAAGAGTGGCGGAGATATACATTTTCTGATTACCGGACAGCATTTGCAGCCCGGACCGCTGGATTATTATATGGAGCAGTGCAGAACGGAAAAGGGTCGGCTTCAAATGTTTCGATTTGTTTTGTGGATTGTAAATTTGGGATTGAATCTGGAGCATGAGACCGGACCTCGGCTTCCGGAATCTGTGTATAAGAATCTGATACTGGCGCAAATGGAACAGGATAAACCGGAAAATATATGGAAACGTATTCGGAAACTGGATGATATTACGCAGCTTCAGATGGCAGAAATCCTGGGAATGAATATTAAAAGGTATATCAGGCTTGAAAAAGAAGTGATCAGACCGGATGCAGAGATTTTGCACCGTTTGTATTCCAGACTATTCTACGCTCCGCTGCTTGTGCTGAAGCCTTCCTATTATTATTTGCAGGAGAGCAATGAGATCTGGGAAAGCCTCAATAAAGATATCAAAGAGGATTTGATGCCTATGCTGGTTCGGGCGGCGGAACTGATTCGCGACAGTGAGGAGAGTGAGTTATAGTATTGAGAAAAAACTGTCGCTATAAGAAAAATTTCATAAAATTTAAACTGTAAGGACATAACTATCCTTGTAATTAATGGCCATATAAAGAAGGGTTCATTACAATAAACGTATGAATGCTGGAGGTAGGGCGATGGATTATAAGAAGTTGGGTGACCGGATTAAACAGGCACGGAAGGCAATGCATTACTCACAGGAACAGCTTTCTGGAGAAATTGAGTATTCCGTTCCGCATATCAGCCATGTTGAGAATGCCAAGACAACGCTTAGCGTTGATTTTCTGGTAAAGGCATCCAATGCACTGCATGTATCTACGGATCAGCTTCTATGCGACAGCCTGGAGTATGCTTCTGACATTTATCAGGGTGAGATTATGGAAGCGCTGGAAGATTGCGATACGAGGGAGCTCAAGATTATCAGCCGTACTGTAATAGACCTTAAGAAGAATTTGAGAGAAAATATGGGCAAAGATTATGAAAAGAATAGAGGATAGAAGGAGAGTTATCGGACAGAATATTAAGCTGCACAGAGAAAAACGGAATATGTCACAGACTCAGTTAGCAAGGTTGTTATGGATAGACCGGACATCTCTTTCGGGTTATGAGATTGGAAAGAGAATTCCGGATATTTTTATGTTATGGAAAATGGCAGATGTATTCGATGTGTCATTGGATGTGCTTGTGGGAAGAAAAAGAGACTAGAAAGAAAAGAAAGAATAAAAAAGAAAAACATTTTTAAAAGACAAGATTAATACAAAAATATTGACCTATTTTAATAAAATTGAATTTTTGCGAATAGAACTTGCAAAATGAGAAAAGCTATGCTAATATTAAAAAAGTTTTAGAGAATGCGTGGAACAAGACTCTAATCCCTGGAACTTGACAGGAATAAGATGTCACCGACTGAGAGCATCTTTTGAGGAATGGGAGATATGGGAACACTTGGGAGCAGATTGGCTGAAGCATTCACAGGATGATAGTAGGTCAGTACGTTTGGTGCGCGTTAAGCACGTAGAGAGGAATTAAAAGGGAAGGCCAAAGCCTGACCGGAGATTCAATGCGGGTGGTACCGCGGATTATGATAATATCCGTCCCGGAGAACAGTATTGTGCTCTGAGGACGTTTTTTTATGTCAAATCCGTCCCGCTATCAAAAGGAGGACCATTATGGAATATTTAACAGGAGTAGCAAAAAAAGAAACATTGGAGATCAGTGAACTGCTTGCGTCAGACAAAGCAGGACAGAGGGTTAAGGTAAATGGAGCTGTTCATACGATCCGAGATATGGGAACGGTTGCATTTGTGATCCTGAGAAAGCGGGAAGGGCTTCTTCAGGGAGTATATGAGGAAGGTGTGTCCAGTTTTTCGTTGAAGGATTTGAAGGAAGCTGATACTATTGAGATAGAGGGTGTATTGGAGAAAAATGAGAAGGCGCCGAACGGTATTGAGATTCGTATGGAGCATCTGCGCATATTAAGTGAGCCGGAGGATGAGATGATGCCGCTTGCAATTGCTAAATGGAAGCTGAATACTTCGCTGGACGCGAAGCTGAACTATCGTTCTATTGCCCTTCGCAATGTTAGAGAGCGTGCTAAATTTAAGATTCAGGAGGGAATTACCAGAGCGTTTCGCGATTTCCTGTATGAACAGGGATTTACCGAAATTCATACACCAAAGATTGGGGCAAAGAGTGCAGAGGGAGGTGCGAACCTATTCCGTCTGGAATATTTTCACAGGCCGGCAATTCTGCAGCAGAGCCCGCAGCTTTATAAGCAGATGATGGTGGGCGTGTATGACAGAGTGTTTGAGACGGCGCCGGTATTCCGGGCGGAGAAGCACAACACCAAACGTCATCTGAATGAGTATACCAGTTTGGATTTTGAGATGGGTTATATTGACGGGTTTGAGGACATTATGGCAATGGAGACCGGACTTCTTCAATATATGATGGCAATGCTGGAAAAAGATTATGAGAGAGAGCTAAAGATTCTAAACATTACATTGCCGGATGTAAGTAAGATTCCTGCCATACGGTTTGATGAGGTGAAGCAGAGAGTGGCAGAGAAATATGACCGTAAGATTAAGAACCCATTCGATCTTGAACCGGAAGAAGAACAATTAATTGGCCAGTATGCAAAGGAAGAATGGGACAGCGATTTTGTGTTTGTAACACATTATCCGTCCAAGAAGCGTCCGTTTTATGCTATGGATGATCCGGAAGATCCCAGATATACACTGAGTTTTGATCTTCTGTATAAGGGAATGGAGATTACAACTGGCGGTCAGCGTATCCACAGCTACCGTGCATTGAAAGAGAAGATTGCAGCGCGTGGCATGGAGGAAGAGGGACTTACCCATTATCTGGATACCTTTAAGCATGGAATGCCGCCGCACGGTGGGCTTGGAATTGGTCTGGAGAGACTGACCATGAAGCTGGTTGGTGAAGACAATGTAAGAGAGACGACGCTTTTCCCGAGGGACCTGAGCAGGCTGGAGCCATAGGAATGACTGTGCTGCCGGGAGCATGAGAATTCCGGACAGTAAGAAAGGGGAAGCCTATGTTTGGAAAAAAATGCAGCCTATGTGGAGGGAAATTAGATAGTAATCAGATTTGTACAGAGTGCGGATTGAATAATACGAAATCTGACAGGAACTATCACATGGACCGAAAATCAGAAGATTGCGGTGAACTGACACATGTACACAGAACAGAGCAGACACACAGCTGGGAAAAGAAGACTGTGCAGAAGCAGCCTGGAAAGAGAAAGAGAAAGAAAAAGAATTCCAGGATAATTGGAGGCTTTTCGGCAATCATTGTATTGTGTGGCATGCTGCCGGGAATCATTTCTCTGGTCAGGGATGCTGTTCCATACATAATGGCAGAAACTGGTGAAGCTGAAACGGAGGCTGAATATGAATATGATCCTTATGCGTTATTGACAAGAGACTTCCAAGAAGGCGGTGAAGAGTACAGTGTGAATCTTAGTTCCGGTGAGTATGTGGTTGGCATACATATTCCGGAAGGAAGATATACGATAAAAGGCAGCGAAAATGATTACGGCAGCGTTAGTATAGAGGATGACAGGAACAGTATCTGGATGTATGTTTCCCTGTATGAATATGAAAATTATGAGCAGGAAGACATTCGACTATTTCTGGGAGCCCGCGTTTCGGTTGATACTTACGGAGAAGTTGAGTTTGTGTCAGAGAATGCGCAGGTAAATGTCACAGCCTATCAGGAGAACCCTTTGACAGAGCCGATTGTGTTGGATAAGGATTCGGAAACTGCCGGAATAGAATTTCTGCCAGGAGTATATGACATTGTAATGGAAGAAGGCTATGGAGAAGTAACTGTAGAAATTCCGGATGGAGATGGAAGCCAGTGGGGGAGTCATTATATATGGCTGGATGCAGCAGATGAAAATCAATGCGTTTATAGAAATATTGTGATTCCGGAGGGCGCGATAGTTACCAGCGGTGAAGAAGTCTCTCTTTTGATGCTTATTCCGAGTAAACAGATTATTAATACGGATTATACATCATACTATACGGGTGAGTATCTGAATCAGGAACCATTTGCAGGTTTGTTTGAAGAGCTTGGAGAAGGAACAGACCTATAACATTGGGAAAGGAGTAATTATGGCAAATATCATATCAGATGAAACGATAGAATATGTAGGAATCCTGGCAAAGCTGGAGCTGTCTCAGGAAGAAAAGGAGGCAGCCAAGTCCGATATGGAACGGATGCTGGATTATATCGATACACTGAATGAACTGGATACGGCAGGAGTAGAACCGATGTCCCATGTGTTTCCGGTTCATAATGTATTCCGGGAGGATGTCGTGACGAATGGAGACGGAAGCGAAGAGACGCTTAAAAATGCGCCGCTTCGGAAGGAACAGAGTTTTAAAGTGCCAAAAACAATCGGATAACGGACAATGGTTTGGAGGATAGATTATGGACATGATGGGGCTGACAGCTGTAGAGCTGGGAAAGAAAATACGTGCAGGAGAAGTGACGGTCAGGGAAGCAGCAGAAGCAGCGCTTGCACAGATTGACCGGGTGGAGTCACAGGTGCACAGTTATGTAACGATTGACAGAGAAGGCGCTTTGAAGCGCGCAGATGAAGTGCAGAAGCTGATAGATGAGGGGAAACTTGAGGGCCCATTGGCCGGTGTGCCGGTGGCGATCAAGGATAATATGTGTACAGAGGGGATGCTGACCACATGCAGTTCTAAGATTCTGGGGAATTTTCAGCCGACCTTTACAGCGGAGGCAGTAAAGCGGCTGGAAGATGCAGGGGCAGTTATCCTTGGAAAAACAAATATGGATGAATTTGCGATGGGCAGCACGACAGAGACCTCCTACTATGGGGAGACGAAGAATCCGTGGAATCTAGGACATGTGCCGGGTGGTTCTTCCGGCGGCTCCTGTGCAGCGGTGGCGGCAGAGGAATGCTTTTATGCACTTGGCTCAGACACCGGAGGGTCCATCAGACAGCCAAGCGCGTTCTGCGGCGTATCGCGCTATGGGCTGATCGCGTATGGCTCTTCGCTGGATCAAATAGGACCGATTGCGAAGGACGTAACCGATTGTGCGGCGATTTTGGAAGTGATTGCCGGGCATGATGAGAAGGACAGCACGTCGATTGGCAGAGAATCCTATGATTTCATGGGAGCTCTCGTAGATGATGTGAAAGGGATGAAGATTGGAATTCCCAAGGATTATTTCGGAGAAGGTCTGGACAAAGAAGTAAAGAACGCTATTCTGAAAGCGGTAAAGATACTGGAAGATAAGGGCGCAGTTGTGGAAGAATTTGATTTGAGCCTGGTAGAGTATGCGATTCCGGCATACTATGTGATTGCATCTGCTGAGGCAAGTTCAAATCTCTCCCGATTTGATGGAGTAAAATATGGTTATCGTACAGGAGAGTACGAGGGCCTTCATAATATGTATAAGAAATCCCGTTCTGAGGGATTTGGCGCGGAGGTAAAGAGAAGGATTATGCTGGGCTCTTTCGTCCTCAGCTCCGGATACTATGATGCCTATTATCTGAAGGCTTTGAGAACAAAGGCGCTGATTAAACAGGCCTTCGATAATGCCTTTGCAAAATATGACGTAATCGTTGCTCCAGCGGCGCCGACCACTGCACCAGAGCTTGGCAAAAGCTTAAGTGACCCACTGAAAATGTACCTGAGCGATATTTATACGGTCTCTGTCAATCTGGCAGGACTTCCGGGAATCAGTATTCCGGTTGGAACGGATTCCAAAGGACTGCCGATTGGAATGCAGCTGATCGGTGACTGTTATCAGGAATGTAAAATTCTCCGCGCAGCATACGCGTTTGAACAGACAAAAGGGTATGCACGGCCAAAGCTTGTCAGTGCGGATGAGAAAGGGGGCAGATAGACATGGCAAAACAGTATGAAACCGTGATCGGATTGGAAGTCCATGTGGAGCTGGCTACCAAAACCAAAATTTTCTGTGGCTGCAGCACGGCCTTTGGAGGAGCTCCCAATACTCATACCTGCCCGGTCTGCACCGGTATGCCGGGCTCGCTCCCAGTATTGAATAAACAGGTGGTGGAGTATGCGGCGGCGATTGGTCTGGCGACCAATTGTGAGATTACGCAGGTATGTAAATTTGACCGCAAGAACTATTTTTATCCGGACAATCCGCAGAACTATCAGATTTCACAGCTGTATCTGCCGATTGCAAGAAATGGATATGTAGAGATTGAGGTGGGCAGTACAAAGAAGAAGATCAGAATCCATGAAATGCACATGGAGGAAGATGCGGGCAAGCTGGTACATGATGAATGGGATGATACTTCTCTGGTAGATTTTAACCGGAGTGGGGTGCCGCTTGTGGAAATTGTATCCGAACCGGATATGCGTTCTGCTGATGAGGTTATGGCATATCTGGAGAAGCTCAGACTCATTATCCAGTATCTGGGAGCTTCCGACTGCAAATTGCAGGAAGGCTCTATGAGAGCGGATGTGAATCTTTCTGTCCGCGAGGTGGGAAGTGATAAGTTTGGCACCAGAACAGAGATGAAGAATCTGAACTCTTTTAAAGCGATTGCCAGAGCCATTGACGGTGAGCGTCAGAGACAGATTGATCTGCTGGAGGCAGGAAGGGCGGTTGTACAGGAGACCAGAAGATGGGATGATAATAAGGAATCTTCCCATGCCATGCGCTCTAAAGAGGATGCTCAGGATTACCGCTATTTTCCGGAGCCGGACCTTGTACCTATAGTAATTAGTGACGAATGGATTGCAGAGATCAAAGCGAGACAGCCGGAGCTGCGTACCGAGAAGCTGGAGCGTTATAAAAAGGAATTTGATATTCCGCAGTATGACGCGGAGATTATAACCAGTTCGAAGCATATGGCGGATATTTTCGAGGCGGCAACAGCGGTCTGCGGTAAGCCAAAGAAAGTGGCTAACTGGCTGATGGTAGAAACCCTGCGTCTTTTGAAAGAGCGGGGACAGGAACCGGAGGATATTTGCTTTGCGCCGGAAAATCTGGCAAAATTAATTGCGCTGACAGAGGCGGGAACCATCAATAGTTCCGTGGCGAAAGAAGTTTTTGAGAAGATCTTTGATGAAAATATTGATCCGGATAAATATGTGGAAGAGAAGGGGTTGAAAATTGAAAATGACGAGGGCGCACTGGAACAGGTGCTCGCCAAAGTCATTGCCGAGAATCCGCAGGCTGTAGCTGATTACAAAGGCGGCAAAGAGAAAGCGCTGGGCGCGCTGGTGGGACAGACCATGAAAGCTATGAAAGGGAAAGCGAATCCTGGATTGGTAAATCAGAAATTAAGAGAGATGCTGTCATAGGGCAGAGGAACAAGGGCATTGCTGCGGAGCAAAGCCCTTGTTTTAGATACCCTGATATATGAAGCGGCGCGTCGGCAAAGCGCCTTTTGCAAGGCAGAAAGAGTCTTCGTAATTTGGGAAATTTATATAGAACATTTGTCCAATGAGGGAGGTTCGTTGTGAATAGTAATGAAATCAATAAAAACAATATCTTTATTGGGGAAATGAGTGCTATAATGTTCACGTCAGCAATGAGCAGTGCAAAAATCAAGTACGGAAAACGGCTGCTTGCAGGCATGTTTTCCGAAGTTGATTTTTATAGGGCGAATGCCCGTGAGTGAAAAAACGGAAGTTTTTGAACGGGCACTGCGAAAGCGACCTGGTAAAAAATATGAAATCAGAAACGATATAAAAGGAGAAAATTATGGGTGGTTTTTTCGGAGTAGCATCGAAGGAAGATTGTGTATTGGAGCTTTTTTACGGAGTAGATTATCACTCTCATTTGGGAACCAGAAGAGGCGGTATGGCAGTTCACGGTGAGCATGGCTTTGACCGCGCAATTCATAACATTGAAAACGCGCCGTTTCGCACCAAATTTGACCGTGATGTTGGAAGCATGAAGGGAAATCTGGGAATTGGCTGCATTTCGGATTTTGAGCCACAGCCACTTTTATTCCGGTCTAAAATAGGAAGTTTTGCGTTGACATTTGTCGGGAAGGTAAATAATTATGAAGAACTGCTGAATGAGCTGTACGAAAATTCGAATGCTCATTTTCAGGAGATGACCAATGGCACGGTCAATGTGACAGAACTGATTGCCGCGATGATCTGTGAGAAGGATAATTTTGCAGATGGAATTAAGTATGTTCAGGAGCGGATTGATGGTTCCCTGACCTTGATGCTGATGACGAAGGACGGCATTTATGCGGCCCGTGACCGTATGGGAAGGACACCTCTTGTGATTGGATGTAAGGAGAATGCCTACTGTCTGTCTTTTGAGAGCCATGCATATATCAATCTCGGATACAGTGATTACAAGGAGCTGGGACCTGGAGAAATTGTATTTGTCACACCGGAAAGTGTTACGACCCTGGTAGAAGCCGGAGAAAAAATGAAGATCTGTTCCTTCCTGTGGGTATACTATGGGTATCCAACATCCGGATATGAAGGGGTTAATGTGGAAGAGATGCGTTATCGCTGTGGAAGTATGCTGGCAAAACGGGACGGCGACTCAGTGCATCCGGATATTGTTGCAGGAGTGCCGGATTCCGGCGTTGCACATGCGATTGGATATGCCAATGAATCCGGAATTCCTTATGCAAGACCATTTATCAAATATACACCGACCTGGCCGCGTTCCTTTATGCCAACTAATCAGAATCAGAGAAACCTGATTGCCCGCATGAAGCTGATTCCTGTGCAGGCATTGATTGAGAATAAGAAGCTTCTTCTGATTGACGACTCGATTGTCAGAGGAACACAGCTTCGGGAGACGACAGAGTTTCTGTATAACAGCGGTGCAAAAGAAGTACATGTACGTCCGGCATGTCCACCGCTTCTTTATGGCTGTAAGTATTTGAACTTTTCGCGTTCCAAATCGGAAATGGAGCTGATTACCCGCCAGATGATTGAGAAGCGCGAGGGACCAAACTGTCCGCAGGAGGTATTGGACGAGTATGCGGATCCCTGTAGCTGCAAATATGCACAGATGATAGAGGACATCAGAAAGCAGCAGAATTTTACGACGCTGAGGTATCATAGATTGGATGACTTGCTGGAATCTATTGGAATCGAGCCGTGTAAAGTATGTACATACTGCTTCAATGGAAAAGAATAGGCCTGAGAACGATCATATTTTATAAAAGAGGTTCTGTCTTATGTGGACAGAACCTCTTTTAACTGGTCTAATGTTATAGGGTAGATTTTACAATCGCCGATTGCATAAGGGAGAATCAAATCAATGATGTTATTCCTGCGCTTTTTGTCCTGAAGCATTACCTGAAACAGATCCTTCATAGAGTAAGGACAGTTCAGTGAAAAACCAAGCCTTGTGAGGGCGTCAGAAATCTCATTGCAGCAATCCCTGCTGCAAAGCTCAAGCCTGGCAGCTGTTTTGGCAGCCATGTCCATACCGATTGCTACGGCGTGACCATGGCTGATTTTATAATGACTCAGAAGCTCAATTGCATGTCCGAAGGTATGGCCCAGGTTTAAGAGCTCTCTTGTTCCACGGTCGAATTCATCCTCGGCCACGATGTTTCCTTTCATGGCAATACAGCTTGCCACAATTTCGGTACATTTGTACTTAAGACCGCCATGCAATATGTCCTGAAACAGAGCATGGTCTCCAATGATCCCGTATTTGATGCTTTCTGCAACTCCGTCTAAAAATACTTCACGGGGCAGACTGTCAAAAACATCCGTGTCACAGAGTACTGCCTTGGGCTGCCAAAAGGTTCCGGCCAGATTTTTCCCGGTCTTTAAGTTTACTGCAGTCTTTCCGCCGACAGACGAGTCCACAGCGGAGAGAAGAGTCGTAGGAATCTGCAGAAAAGAGATGCCGCGCAGATAGATGGAGGCAGCGAATCCTGTCAGGTCTCCTACAACACCTCCGCCCAGAGCCACCAGATAATCACTTCGAGTCAACTGCAAATTTGTCAGATGTTCCAGGAGTTCACCTAAAAGAGACCAGTTTTTAGAGGTCTCTCCTGCAGGAATCTCATAGGTGGATACCCTGCACCCTGCATCCTGTAAGGATTCTGCTACAATCTGACCGTACAAAGGCATTACATTGCTGTCACTGATAATGACGACAGATTTACTGACCAAATCAGGTAATCTCTCTGCAAAAGTTATTCCTGCATGGGAAAGAAGTCCATTGTCAATATAGACCGGATATGGTTTTTGGGTATGAATGGTTTGTATTATCATAATGCTGCTGCTATCCTGTTCAGAGATTTTGCCAGTGTGTCAAATGCTTCTGGAGTAAGGGACTGCTGTCCATCACATAATGCGCAGGGTGGATTGTTGTGAACTTCAATAATCAATCCATCTGCTCCAGCCGCAATTGCAGCGCGGGCCATAGACGGCACAAGGTTTGCTTTGCCGGTTGCATGGCTTGGGTCAATAATTATTGGGAGATGGGACAGATTCTTGAGTACCGGGATTGCCGATAAATCAAGAGTGTTACGCGTTGCGGTCTCAAAGGTACGGATGCCTCGCTCGCACAAAATTACCTGCTCGTTGCCGCCGCTCATAATATATTCTGCACTCATCAGAAGCTCTTCCAGAGTACTGGAGAGGCCCCGTTTCAGCAGAATGGGTTTCTTTGTTTTTCCCAGTTCTTTCAGGAGCTCAAAGTTCTGCATATTTCTTGCGCCTACCTGAATGACATCCACATCATCAAACAATGGAAGCTGGGAAATGTCCATAATTTCAGTAACTATCGGAAGGCCTGATACCTGTTTGGCTTCCAGAAGAAGCTTGATGCCATCTTTTCGGAGTCCCTGGAATGCGTAAGGGGATGTGCGCGGCTTAAAAGCGCCTCCGCGAAGAAGCTGAGCGCCGGAGTTTTTTACATCCAGTGCAATACTACAGATCTGTTCTTCGGATTCTACAGAACAGGGCCCGGCAATCAGGACCGGAGAACTTCCGCCGATGACGGCATCGCCTACCTTAATCGTAGTGTTTTCCGGGTGAATGATCCGGTTGGCTTTTTTGTAGGGCGCCTGAATCCGCTTTACAGAATCTACAATGTCTAATGCTTCTAGCTGTTCAATATCGATGTGGGTAGTATCGCCGATAAAACCAAGCAGAGTGTCGATTGCTCCGACGACGGTGCAGACAGACACACCGAGCTGCTCTCCTAATGATATTAATTGCTGTTTTTGTTCAGCAGTAGCCGAATTTTTTAATTTGATAATCATGTCTTTAATCTCCTTATGCTCTATAATAATGAAATTTATAATGTAAATTTAAAATGTAGTGAAAATGTCAATTATCCGGCCGGTCATAAACTGCGGCACTTAAAAAAGTAGCTGCATTGCCTCGTGATCTCATAATATAATCCTCCTGTCTTATTTTTGAAATGATGTATCTTACAAAACTTAACGCGTTCTAACTTTAACGCGTTGAACCGTGAATATATAAAAGAATATAAGACGATTAGAAGAAAATGTCTATAGATTTTTCTCTTGTATTAAAAAAAATACAATTTAGCATTTGAGGTTATATCTAAAATTACTCTAAAATTACAATCAAGGATTTACGCCCAATTCACGAAGATGATATAATGAACGCATAGCGACGAACGCAGATTCTTACGATAAGGCTCTGCCTGCTTGCAGGCAGGAGACTTGGCGTAAGAATCTATGTGAGTGCAACGAACACCGAGGAAGCGGAGCTTGCGAGGTGGACGTTCGGAGCGTACGGGAAGACGAACGTAGAGGAAGCAGGCGGCGGGCAGCAGATACCGGGGAGGAATATATGAACAGTTTTGTAAAATTAGAGGATGTTACCAAGATTTATCGTATGGGAGAAGTGGAGATAGCTGCGGCTGCAGGAATTTCTTTTGAGATTGAGAAGGGTGAATTTGCAGTGGTGGTAGGGCCGAGCGGAGCTGGTAAGACGACGGTTTTGAATATTCTTGGAGGTATGGATACTGCAACGGATGGGGTTGTGGAAGTGGATGGAGAAGATATTGCAGGCTATTCGGCAAAACAGCTTACTGCTTACCGGAGGGACGATATCGGATTTGTATTTCAGTTTTATAATTTGATTCCGAATCTGACAGCACTGGAGAATGTAGAGCTTGCCCTGCAGATTTGCAGGGACCCGCTGGATGCCGCACAGGTTCTGGAGGAAGTGGGGCTTGGTGACCGGCTGGCGAATTTTCCGGCACAGCTGTCCGGTGGAGAGCAGCAGCGAGTGTCTATTGCGAGGGCATTGGCTAAGAATCCAAAGCTTCTTTTATGTGATGAGCCGACCGGGGCGCTGGATTATAATACAGGAAAGGCGATCCTGAAGCTTTTGCAGGACACCTGCAGAGAGAAAGGGATGACGGTAATTCTGATTACACACAACCTTGCAATTGCACCGATGGCAGACAGGGTTATTCAGATTAAAAACGGAAAGGTATCGAAGATGGCGGTGAATGAACATCCGGTACCGGTAGAGACGATAGAGTGGTAGGAGCTGTTTGGGTTATGAAAGCAACGAGGAAAGATTTTTTTAGGGAAATTAAAAAGAGCTCCGGCCGGTTTCTTTCTATTTTATTTATTGTGGCATTAGGAGTGGCTTTTTTCTCGGGGATCCGGGCATCGGAGCCGGATATGAGACTTACGGGAGACTCGTATTTTGACGGTGCGAATCTGATGGATATTAAGGTCATCAGTACCCTGGGAATCACGGAAGATGATATTCAGGCTTTCGCGGCGTTGGAAATGATTGAAAACTGCGAAGGAGCGTATAGCGCAGATTTTTTGACGAACACGGAAGACAGTCAATTTGCGTTACATATCATGTCCCTGCCAAAGACTATGAATGAGGTTTCTGTAACCGAGGGAAGGCTTCCGGAGAAGACTGGTGAATGTCTGGCAGATGACGAGATGGGCTATCAGGTAGGAGATAAGATTTGTCTGGAATCCGGGACGGATGAGCCGGTGTCAGATACTCTGAAGACGGATGAACTTACGGTGGTGGGAACAGGAAGCTCCCCCTGCTATATTTCCTTTAACAGAGGAAGCACGACGATTGGAACAGGAAGTCTGGAAGGATTTTTGTTTGTGCCGGAGGATTCTTTTGAGCTGGAGGTTTATACGGAAGGCTATATGCAGGTAAAAGGTGCCAAAGAACTGATGGCATATACGGATGAATATGAAGAACTGATCGATGAGGCTATGGATCAGGTAAAGGAGTTATCCGGTGAAAGAGGAATCATCCGGCGGCGTGAGCTGGTGGATGAGGCCACAGAGGAACTGGATAAGGCGAAAATGGATCTGGAGGAAGGCAGAGAGAAGGCGAGACAGGAGCTTGAGGACGCAGCGGCAGAGATTGCGGATGCGGAAAATCAGCTTGCAGAAGCAAAAGAACAGATCCGTGATGGAAGGAATCAGATTGCGGAGGCCAAGGCTACGCTTATGTCCAGACAGGAAGAGCTGGAGTCTGCCAGGGCTCAATATGAGTCGGGAATTGCCCAGCTTGCTGATGGGAAGGCGCAGTATGAGTCTGGAAAGGCCGCCTTTGACGAAAAAAAATCCGCCGCTAAGCAGCAGATAGCGGAAGGAGAAGCCGGTCTGCTACAGATTGAAGCTGGAATACAGCAGGCCAAGGAAGGCGCTGTGCAAATTGAAGCGGTCTATAATCAGCTCGCAGAGTGTGAAGAGCAGATTCGGGTTATCGAAAATTCTTATGATATTTCAGAATATACAGATCCTACAACGGAGATTGGGCAGCAGTATGCAATATTACAGGGAACAGCGACGGCTGTCAAAGAGCAGATCGAACAGCAGAATCTGGATGCACAGTATTTCATACTTCAGGAAACGATAGCGGGGCTGCAGATGCAGTATGATGAGCTTGCGGCAACCCTGGAAGCAGCGAAACAGCAGCTTGCTTCGGCAGAGCAGCAGCTTGCAGATACTAAGGCAATGCTGGAGGAAAGCGAGGCGGAGCTTGCCGGAGTGCCATCCCAGTTACAGAGTGGACAGGAGCAGATCAACATGGGGTGGTCAGAGATTTCCCGGCAGGAGCAGCAGCTTGAAAGTGGGGCTGCAGAGATTACGGAGAATGAGGCAAAGCTTGCAGAGGCCAAGGAGGAGCTGGAAGAGGGCAGGACGAAAGCTGCACAGGAGATTGCAGAAGGAGAGGCAGAAATTGCGGATGCAGAAGAGCAGATAGAAGACATTCCGGAAGCCTCCTGGTATATCTATGACAGAAGTACCTTGCCGGAGTATACGGGATATGGAGAAAATGCAGACCGGATGCGGGCTATTGGTCAGGTGTTTCCGGTGCTGTTCTTTTTGGTTGCGGCGCTGATTAGTCTGACCAGTATGACGCGTATGGTGGAGGAACAGCGTGTACAGATTGGCACGATGAAAGCGTTGGGATACAGTAAAGGGGCAATTGCTTTTAAATACCTGGGATATGCTCTGATCGCAACGATTGCAGGAAGTATTCTGGGTGTGCTGGTGGGAGAGAAGATTCTGCCGTATATTATTATTTATGCTTATGGGATTATGTATCATCATATCAACGAGATATTGGTTCCCTATGTGGCAGGCTATGGAATAGCGGCGTCAGCAGCAGCGGTTGTCTGCACAATGGCGGCGACTCTGTTTTCCTGCTATCGGGAACTTGGCGCTCAGGCGGCGATTCTTATGAGACCTCCGGCGCCGAAGATTGGAAAAAGAGTATTTCTGGAGCGGATTCCGTTTATATGGAAGCACCTGAACTTTTCCTGGAAATCTTCGGTGCGGAATCTTATGAGATATAAGAAACGGTTCTTTATGACTATATTTGGAATTGGCGGCTGTATGGCGCTTATGATTGTGGGATATGGCATCAAAGATTCGGTGTATGAAATCGTGGATATCCAATATGCGAAGATTCAGACCTATGATGGGCAGATTTTGCTGCAGGAAGATCTGACAGATAAGGACAGGGAAAATCTGGATACTTTTCTTTCCGAGGACGGAGATATTGACCGGCATATGGATGCTTATATGAAAAATATTATACTGTCGAAGGACAGGAAAGAGCGCCAGACCTATATTATGGTATTTGGCGATCTGGAAAATGTGGAAGAGTACATGGATTTTCATGACCGCAGGACCGGCGAAAAATATGAACTTGATAATGAAGGGGTAATTATCAGTGAGAAGACGGCAAAACTATTGGATGCGGACGTAGGGGATACCGTTACTGTCAAAAATGAGGAGGATGGTGACCGAGAGGTAACAATTTCTCATATCTGCGAGAATTACATGGGACACTATATCTATATGACGCCGGAATATTACAGTAAAGTATTTGAAGAAGAGCCGGAATACAATTCCATACTCTTTGCCGGAGACGAATCTTATAACAAACAGCAGCTTGAAACTGCAGGAGAGAAGATTATTGAACGGGAAGAAGTGCTGAGCATCAGCTACATGCATGATATACAGGAACAGCTTGACAATATGCTTTCCAGTTTGAATCTGGTTATTATCGTGTTGATTATATCAGCGGGAATGCTTGCGTTTGTGGTGCTGTATAATTTGAACACGATCAATATCACAGAGCGCCAGAGGGAGCTTGCAACCCTGAAAGTGCTTGGATTCTACGATCCGGAAGTGGCCATTTATGTATTTCGGGAGAATATACTGCTTACCTTTATTGGTGCAGCGGTTGGCATTGTATTGGGTAAAATTCTGCATTTGTTTGTGATTCAGACGGTGGAAGTAGATGCGGCCATGTTTGGACGGAGTATTTATCTGCCAAGCTTCGTTTACAGCTTGTTATTTACTGTGGGATTTTCGCTGCTGATTAATGGAATTATGTATTTTAAGCTGAAAAAAATCAGCATGGTAGAATCCCTGAAGAGCGTGGAGTAGGTATGCTGCGCAGACACTGGACTATATTGCTATATTTAATAGAAAATTTATACTTTTAAGAAAATTGTTAGCACTCTCGATGAAAGAGTGCTAATTTTCTGTTGACTTTTTATTTTAGGAGTATTATCATGTTTTTATACGAAAAACGGAAGCCTTCGGCCAAAGAGGTCTGAGGAATTGATGCTTCCGTACAATATTAGAGAAATAGGAGTGATATATATGGCAGCAAAGAAAGGTTCCTTATCAATCAGCAGTGAGAATATATTTCCAATTATTAAGCCTGCAAATAAAAAGTCAAGGCTAAATTGAAAGAACATTGAAAATTT
>JAUNGJ010000033.1 GCA_030524585.1 Eubacteriales bacterium
CATAGTTTTCCATTTTTTCTCTCCTTTTTTGTCTAGATATTTCAGAATCATCTTCTCTGATGCTTTTTATACTACTGATGATAGTTATATAAGACAACAAACTTTAGAGATAATAAGTGCAAAAAATACACTTTATTGAAAGAATATCCCGATAAAAGGCGAAATGAGTGTTTATTGATTAACAATTAGGGAATGAAAAATGACCGCTCTCCCTGTCAGGGAAAAACGGTCATTTTTCATGTCGTAGTATGCAGAAAGACTCGCCGGTGACGCGTCTTTCGCGGTAAGGTCTTGTTGTCAGCGGATCAGATTCCTCTGAAGCGGAAGGTAAATTCCAGCCGCTTATCCGCATGGATCAAATATTCCGGATGTGTCGGTGAGCCCCAGCTGTCATCGCCGGCAACGCCCATCTGCATAAGGGCGGCACGGATGACGGTGTAGTGCACCGGCGGCAGTTCATATGGGTGGCGTGCATTTTCCATCTCATGAGGGGTCCAGGGAAGAGCGGAGAAGCTCATATTGTCACCTTCGAAGATCAGTCCTCTGCCCAGCTTATTGGTTACCTTGGCCCAACGGACGCCGATCTTGTTACCAGTCTCCTGAGGTACGATATAGTCGGCTACGTTGTCTGATACTTCATTTTTGTAGATGCCAAGCTTTGCACCTTTGCAGCGGTCCACATAGGTCTCGTCCGGTCCCATTCCGTACCATTCCAGCTGGTTATAATCTGCATTGATCTTCATCATCATACCAAATTCCGGCATATCCTCCAATCCCTTTATCGGATCATGGATCAGCTTTGTCTCGATGGTTCCGTCCCCGTATACGGTGTAGGCCACCTGGCAGTAGGTTGCCGGGGAGGTTGGAAGTACGTAGCTGTAGGTGATGGTAGCGCTGTTCTCGTGTTCTTCCAGTATCGGATCTCCGGGAGTGTAACCCTCCTGTGCCGGAGCAATAAAGCTCTTATGTGACAGATAGAGGCTGGCAATCTTCCATTGTCCATAAACCATCGGCATTCCATTTCCTTCATCATTGTCTACCGGAGCTCTCCAGAAGTTCGGCTTCGGAATGCTCTCGATCATCTCAACGCCGGCATAACGGTAGGAAACCAGACCGCCTACCAGGTAGGAGAAGAGCACGTCAAAATTTTCGCCTTTTACGCCAATATTTACCTTACCCTTGATAACCTTGATCGGTTTGCTGCACTGGTAGCCCTTTGCAGCATTTGTATCTTCAACGGTGTATACATACTGCCCAAATGCCACCTCATGCCCTTCTTCGGCCCAGAGGACTGTTTCCTTCAGGCGGAAGGATACGGTTACGGTGTACTCGCCGGGATGCGTCGGCACCGGAATCGGAAGCGCATATTCCCGCTCAGATAAAGGCGCAACATCGGTTGCAAGAGCAGCCTGCTTTATAAGCTTTCCGTCTTTAGCCAGCATAACTACGCACCGGAACGTATTGGTATTTATGAACAGATTCTTGTTTTTCACAAGCACTTTGTCACGGCTTACCTCGGCGGTAATATTCTGATAGTTGAATTTGACCTCCTGCATCTTGGGGGACGGAGCCCGGTCGCCGCCGTATACGATGCCGTTGGCGCTGAAGTTGTAGTCTGTCGGACGTTCGCCAAAGTCGCCGCCATATGCCTGAAATTCTTTGCCATAGCGGTCTTTCTTGGTAATGGTCTGGTCCACATAGTCCCAGATGAAGCCGCCCTGATATAATGGTTCGGTATCGGTCAGATCCGTGTATTTGTGCATCGCGCCGCAGGAATTACCCATTGCATGGGTATATTCACAGCAGATAAATGGTTTCTCGCGGTTCTTTTCAAGGAATGCCTTGATCGTTGCTGCCGGAGGATACATCTGGCTTTCCATGTCGCTGGAACCATTGTACCGCCGATCCTGGAATACGCCTTCATAGTGCACTAGTCTGGTGTGATCCAGCTCACGGAACTTATCGGACATTTTCTGGATGACGGATCCGCCGTAGGACTCATTGCCGCAGGACCAGATTAAGATAGAAGGATGGTTCTTATCCCTCTGGTAAATCGAATTAACACGGTCAAGCAGGGCTTCTTCCCAATAAGGCTTATCTCCCGGAATGACCAGACTGTAGTCGCCGCCGCGAAGTACGGGATCCCAGGAACCGTGAGTCTCCATGTTGTTTTCGTCGATCAGATAGAGACCATATACATCGCACAGACGGTAGATTGCGGAATCATTCGGATAATGGCAGGTGCGGATCGCATTGATATTGTAACGTTTCATGGTGACAATATCCTGTAACATCTCGTCCATCTGCGGAACACGTCCGGCCTTGGAACTGAATTCGTGGCGGTTCGCGCCCTTAAATACAATACGTTTGCCATTCAGGCACATGATGCGTTCTTTCATCTCAAAACGGCGGAAACCTACACCCTCAGCAATTACTTCTGTCACGCTGCCGCTCTCGTCGGTGACGGTCAGCAGAAGCTCATAGAGATTCGGCTCTTCGGCACTCCAGAGCTTAAAGTGTTCCAGAGGAAGTGTAAGATGACCTTCCCCCGCGGTTAAAGCAAATTCTGCCGCTGCAAATTTTTTATTCGGTTCTTCACCTAAATCCATGATCAGGCTGCCCGGGAAACGGTATAAAGGCATCTCGGAAAGCAATACCTGAACCTTTCCGGTACCCTGGGCTTTCACGTCGATGGTCAGATCACCTTTGGTATAAGTATCGTCCAAAAGTGTCTGGATCTTAAGGTCTTCGATATGTACCGACGGCTTGGTATAGAGGAAGACATCCCGAAAAATACCGGAGAACCGGTAAAAGTCCTGGCTTTCTGCCCAGCTTCCGCTGGCCCACTTGTATACCTGCAGAGCCAGTTTGTTTTCCCCATCAATCAAATATGGGGTCAGATCAAACTCGGAAGGGGTAAAGGTGTCTTCGCTGTATCCTACATACTGGCCGTTCAGCCACAGTGTCATTGCACTTTCCACACCCTGGAAGGAAATGTACAGAGACTGTCCCTTCATATGTTCCGGAACATAAAAATACTTCACATAGCTTGCGGTAGGGTTAAATTCAGTGGGAATTTCCCCGTCCCAGATATCTTCGCGGCCATCCCATGGGTACTGGGTATTCACATAGGCGGGAATGTCATAGCCTTCCATCTGGATGTGTGCCGGGACGCGGATATCGCTCCAGTTTCTGCAATTGTACTCCATGGCTTCGAATCCGTGGACGGTGTCGTCAAGATTTCTGCCGTAGGAGAATTTCCAGATGCCGTTCAGTGAATAGCGGAAGGAGTTCTCCTGATTTCTTAAGCTGTCTTCGTCCGGATAGTACACATGGTCGGAGTGTGCCGAAAGAGCGTTTTCCTTAAAAAATGTACTGTCTTTTAATTTGCCGTAATCAAACATTGTTAACCTCCTTGTGGAATCCATCTGTCCCTCGGATAGATTCTCTTGCTCATTTTCTTCTGTTGATTTTATTATGTGGAATGTGTGGAAAATGTTCAATATAAAATCGGTGCGAAAACATGGAAAAATGTTGCAGAAATTGATTTGATAGCCTATACTTAAGAAAGAATGTTGCAAAGGTATAGAGACACTTTGCGGAAGGGAGGCAGAAATGGCTGATACGTACAGGTATGCCTATTTTGCCACGGACAAGCAGCTGAATTCTCTGTCTGTGTACAATGCGGGCTATGAAAAATGTCATCCCGGATATCAGTGGGGACCGGGAGTGAGAGACCATTATCTGATTCACCACATCATTCGTGGAAAAGGCTGTTACAGGATTGAAGGAAGAAGCTATCACCTGAAGGCAGGGGATACATTTTTGCTGTTTCCCAATGTGGAATCCAGCTACCGGGCAGATGATGAGGAGCCCTGGGAATATGCCTGGGTAGGATTTGCGGGCAATGATGCCTACTCCATCATTGCGAATACGGATTTTTCAAAAGAAAATCCTGTGGTGAATCAAACGGAGATCAGCCGGGAGCTGTTTCGGAAGATGCGGGCGGTCTATGAGGCCAATGGAAATACCTTTCAGGATGCGGTGGCTATGACTGGAGCGCTGTATTCTCTGATGGGATTTCTGATGAAGCATTCCCGGGGAGAAGAAAAATCTCTGAATCTCCAATCAGACTATGTGGAACGCGCGAGACAGTATATTGCAGAGCAGTATTCCTACCCGATTACGGTAGAGGACGTAGCTTTTTATACGGGAGTCAGCAGAAGCTATCTATTCCGGCTGTTCCGCAAGATTATGAAGCAGTCTCCCAAAGAATATCTTCTGGAATATCGGATCAGGCAGGCGTGTCAGCTGCTGAATCAGACGGATCTTCCTGTGAGGAGTGTTGCGCATTCGGTTGGATTTGAGGATAATTTATATTTTTCAAAGGTATTTAAAAAGTATAAGAGCTGCACGCCATCGGAATACCGGAGCATGCAGTCGTGATGATGAGAGGATTAGGATATGGCAGGAAAGAAGAAGAAACTGCAGTTTCGATATTATGAGATGGGACCCAATAAACAGGTGCTTGCACTTTTGGGGGAAGATTGGAGAAGACCATACGGAAATGATCTTGATGTGCTGCATTTTCATAATTATATGGAGGTTGGTATCTGTTATGAAGGAGAGGGAGAGAGTGTGCTGCGCGAATATGTAACCCCTTTTGAGGGGGGGTGTATCGTAATTGTGCCACCGAATTACCCTCACAATAATGTGTCGAAAGATGGGAGCGTTGCATTTTGGGAATGGATGTATTTCGATATAGAAAGTGTTCTTCAGGAAATGAAAGAAATGTCGTGCAATAAGCTGGATGTAGAATATATGCAGAATGCGCTATATGATTCGGCGCTTTTCTTTCATCAGGAAGAATACCAGAAGATCAGTCAGATTATTTTGGAAATCCGCAGAGAGTGTGATAAAAAAGCATATATGTATCAGGAGAAGCTCAGAAGCCTTCTTCAGGGGTTTGTGGTGGAGCTTTTACGGATACACAATGTGAACGTGGAAATGTCAAGAAAGAATCCGAGAAGCTTCCAGATTGCTCCGGCGCTGACCTATGTAAAGAAACACTGTAGTGAAGAGATCCGGATCAGAGATCTGGCAGATGTGTGCAATATCAGTGAAAGCCATTTCAGGCGGATTTTTCAGGAATGTATGAATATGACGCCAAATGATTACGTGAATGTGGCAAGAATTCACAAGGCGAGTAAGCTTTTGCTTAAGAGTCATGCTACCATGGAAGAGATTGCTTACCGGGTAGGGTACAGTAATGTGTCGACCTTTAATCGGAATTTTAAGAAAATGATTGGTATGACACCATATCAGTGGAAGCGGTCTCCGGATAACTATGCAGGGCAGATGTTGGATTTTAAGATTAGTGCGTTGAAAGGATGGTAGGAAATGGATTACAGGATGGTAAAGGAGGTCCACAAGCGGGTGAAGACTTCCACAAAAGTATTAAAGAAAGCGATGATTGTACTGTGTGTTCTCTTTTTGCTTACGGGCATTATGATGGACAGGGGGATGATGTTTCTGGCTTTGCTGACGGCAGGCCTGTATTTTCTTTATGATGCCTATGTTATTAAAGATTATGAGTATGTTATGGAGGGAAATACTTTTACGGTCACGGTAATTTATGGAAAACGGCGGCGTAAAGAGGTACATGAACTGGATCTGAAGAACATGGAGGTGGTAGCGCCAAACTGGCATGGAGCAGTGGCAAAATACCGTCTGAACGGCGGGACAGAAAAGCTGCGCAAATATGACTATACCTCCTATGAGCCGGATATCCCATATTATACGATGATTATTATGGAAGACAGAAAGAAAATTAAGCTGCTTCTGGATCTGGAAGATGATATGCTTAGTGCAATGAAACGCATGTATCCACAGAAAGTTTTTGTGCAGAATTAAATAAAATAATCGAAAATGCTTATTTTTTAATTGAATATAAACACAATAGAAGCATTGGAATAAGTATAATCAGTATATAAAATATAGATCTAGAAGGGATAAAATGTACATATTGCACAATAACCCTTCTAAGAAAGAAGGAGGACTAAAGGTATGAAAAGGAAACTTATTTCAATGCTGCTTGCAGGAACTATGGTACTTTCTCTGGTTGCATGCGGTGGCGGCGGCAGCGACAGCGGCAGCGGAGACTCAGGTGATGATGCAGAAGCAGAGGTGACCACAAGTGATGATGAGAACACTCTGACAGTAGCTGCATGGGATCCAAGCTTTAATATCCCGGCACTTGAGGCAGCAGCAGCTGACTACAAAGAGAATGTAAATGCTGATTTCAATCTTGAGATCGTTGAACAGTCTGGTTCATCAGATATTGAGACTAAGATTAAGACAGCAGGTTCTGCAGGCGATTATTCTACTTTGACGGATATCGTATTATTCCAGGATCACTATTTCAAACAGTATCAGAGAGATTATCCGGATGCATTCGTTGACATTAATGATGCTGACATTAACTGGGATGATTTCGCACCGGAGAAGATTGACTACTCTACAGTTGACGGCGTTCACTATGGCGCACCTGTAGATGGTGGTACTGTAATCTGCGCATACAGAGTTGATTTGCTTGAAGAAGCAGGCTACACAATTGATGACCTGACAGGTATTACATGGGAGAAATTCATCGAGATCGGTGAAGCTGTATATGCGAAGACAGGCAAGTATCTTGCAACAATCAACAGCGATGGTAATGATTTTATTTATCTGATGCTTCAGGCAGAAGGCGTTTCTCAGTTCAAGGATGGCAAGCCTTATATCACAGAGAACGAGACATTGGGCGAGGTTGTTGACCTGATCGTAGAGATGGCTCAGAAGAATGTTCTGTATTTTGCAAACAGCTGGTCTGATTACACAGATCAGGTTATCGGCGGAGATATGGTTGCCGGCGTTATGAATGGTAACTGGATTATCCCAACAATTAAGAACGTTGAAGCAAACAGCGGAAAGTGGGAGATTACAACAATGCCTACACTTTCTGGTGAAGAAGGATACGCTTCTAACGGCGGATCTTCCCTTTACATCACAGCTAACTGTGAGAAAGTAGATCTTGCAAAAGATTTCCTGGCTTACACATTTGGCGGAAGCACTGTAACATATGATAATGCACTTCTTGACGGCGGTGTTGTTTCTACATATACACCGGCTGCTGAGTCTGAAGTATATCAGCAGGGTGTTGAGTACTTTAATGATACTCCTATCTATGCACAGATTGCAGAGTGGACAGCTAATGTTCCGGTTATTGAGCAGAGTGATTACCACTACACTGCACGTGAGTACCTTGGCGCTGCTATTATTAATATCATCAACGGCGAGGACAGAGATGCACAGCTGAAGGAAGCAGAGGACAATCTGAACTTCGCAATGGGTAACTAATTGTAATTTGTAATTGAATACACTATAGCGGACGGGGAAACGGTTCTTCCGTTTCTCCGTTTTTATATGATATTGAGTAGAAGGAGTGATGATAGTGGAGAAAAAGAAGGGGATGGGGCTTGTTGCTAAGCAAAAGGCAGCAGGTTGGATTTATTTAGCGCCCGCCACAATTCTGATTGCGATCATGAGTTTCTGGCCGATGATTCAGGCGTTTCTGACTTCATTAAAAACAGGTTCCAGTGCTAATATGCAGTGGGTAGAACCAATTTTTTACAACTACACACGAATGTTTCAGGATAAGATATTCCTTCGTTCTATTGGCAATACTTTCTTTTATCTGATCATTCAGGTTCCAATTATGCTGGTTCTGGCGATTTTGCTGGCACAGCTGTTAAATAACAGAGATTTGAGATTCAAGGGCTTTTTCCGTACCTGCGTATTCCTGCCATGTGCAACGGCATTGGTTTCTTATGCGTTGATTTTCAAATCATTATTTGCTACACAGGGACTGATCAATACGATTCTTGTGGATTTGCATATTCTGAAAGAGAATTATAATTTCTTAGGAACTTCTGCAAGTGCCAAGGTGGTTATCATTATTGCTTTGATCTGGAGATGGACCGGATACAACATGGTATTCTATCTTGCCGGATTGCAGAATATTGAATATTCCGTATATGAGGCTGCTAAGATCGACGGAGCAAACGGATGGAAAACATTCTGGGGTATTACCGTTCCGCTTTTGAAGCCTACAATTATTATGACATTCATCATGTCTATCAACGGTACATTGCAGTTGTTCGATGAGTCTGTCAACTTAACTAACGGTGGTCCTGCAAATAGTACGATTACAATGTCACATTATATCTACAATAACTCATTTGGTACCAGCGTTGCAAACTTTGGATATGCATCTGCGATGGCATTCCTTGTATTTATACTTGTGGCTATCCTTGCATTTATCAATATGAAAGTAGGTGATACACGTGACTGAGAAAAAGAATAGATCCATGATTCAGCGTAGACTGATACCTACCTATATTTTCCTGATTATTGTATCCTTTATATCCGTGTTCCCATTTTACTGGATGATTTCTGCGGCAACGAATACGTCCTTCGACGTTTCACAGGGTAGAATTATTCCTGGTTCTTATGCGGCACAGAACTTCCACAATCTGATCGCAGGTCAGGATCTGTGGGGATCCTTGGGCAATTCATTCCTGTATGCAGTGGTTCAGACAATTGTAGCAATTTTTATCTGTTCTCTGGCTGGTTACGGATTTGAGATTTACCATGATAAGGCAAAGGATGCTCTGTTTACTGTTTTGCTTCTGGCAATGATGATTCCTGGAGTAGCTACTATGATTCCATTGTTTAAGATGATATCTAATCTGGGATTTTTGAACAGTGTATGGGGCTTTATCCTCCCATCTATTTCAACGCCGTTCCTGATTATGATGTTCCGGCAGAATTCGAGAAGCTTCCCGATTGATGTTATGGAAGCAGCGAGAATTGATGGATTGAGCGAGTTCCAGATATTCCTGCGCATGTATATGCCGATCATGAAATCTACTTATGCGGCAGCAGCGGTTGTTACATTTATGAATGCATGGAATGCATACCTGTGGCCGAAGGTTATCATGACCGATAACAGCGCACAGACTATGCCGATGTTGATTGCAAACCTGGCAAGTGGATACACAACAGATTACGGTATGCTGATGATGGGCGTATTATTCTGTTCTATCCCGACAATGATCGTATTCTTCGTATTGCAGAAGCAGTTCGCAGAAGGTCTTACAGGAGCTGTTAAGTAAGAGAATTTATCATACATATCGAACGTTTATCATCCGATATGCTGTGCTTATTGATCCGGCATCCCTTTGCAATATTAATGTGCTGGGATGCCGGATATTTTTATGCACTCATATGAAACATATTTTGAAAGGAGTAAGGAAAATGGGAGAATTCATTCTGAATGTTATCCATAGACCGGAGATGGTTCCTGAGTACTCAGCTACTGTTACCGGTCATGGAAAAGAAGAGGACATCGGAGACAAGAAGCTTCTGACAGAGTCTTTGGATATCTTCAAAACACAGCAGAGACTTGCGCATGAAAATGGTCTGAAGGTTACGATTCATATGACGTATGCCGCTCTGTTTAATAAAGAAGCAGTTGAGATTGCGAAACATGATCATGAAGTGTATGGTGATGAGATTGCGCTGTCACTTCTTGGACTTCCATGTGAAGAATTCCGTGAAAAATATAAGACAAAGGATTTCTGTATCTGGATGTTTTCTATGGAGGATAAAAAGACGATTGTGGATGATGTGTTTGGAAAATTCCATGACATATTTGGATTTTATCCGGAGTCCACAGGATCTTATTATATGGATGCGGAGCTGACAAATTATATTAAAGAGAAATATCCTTCTGTTAAGTGTGCCATTGCTACCTGCTGGGAGGAAGGACCGAAGGCTTATCATACCTGTAATAATTCCTGGTATACATTGTTTGACGGAGGTCCGTGGGCGCCGTGGATTCCTTCTAAGCAGAATACACATGCACCGGCTGCCAATGAGGCAGAGGATAGTGGAATTGTAGCAATTCCGCATCTTTCCAGAGACCTGCTTGCGTGTTATGACGGAAATGGTTCAAATTTCGGAACCCATCCGCAGAATGTACTTCGTGGTATGATCTATGATTCTAAGACGTGGGAGTTCCCGTATCTGTACAATTTGATCGACCAGTATCGTGCACAGGAGAAATATAATAACGGCTATGCATATAATATGATGTTTGTAGGTCCGGGATGGATGAATAAAATGGGCCGCTGGGAGGCTCCGTACGAACTGCTTCTGAAGTCCTATTCCGATGGCTGCAAGTATTACGGCGATCTGAAAAAGGAAGGCAAATTAATAGACATGACCATGTCAGAATTTGCTGATTACTACCGTGAGAAAAAGACTTATACGGAACCGGAATGTGCACTGTGGAGAGATATTCTTTATGGATCTGACAAGCAGCTGTTCTGGTATGTAGATCCGTATATGAGAGCTGGTGTTAATATGGATCAGGGCGGCGCTATTTTTGATCTTCGTCCATATGCGGCGAAGCTGAAATGGGAAGTGGGTATTGGAACAAAGCATGTACAGGATGCGTCATATCCATTCCTGATTCAGGAGAAGTACCGTGCCGGATATTTCACTCACTATGCAGGAGAAGGAACCATCCGCAGCGCAAAAATCTGCTATCAGGGCGAAGAGGTCGATCTGTGTCTGTGCCGTACAAAAGCACATTTCTCACAGAACGGAAATATTCGAATCCTGACACTGGATCCGGTAGATATTGAGTTCTATGATCTGTCTGTGAAGCTGCAGACCAGATTGTATTTTGAGGAAGGCGCGGGCTCTATCCGCATCGAAAGAGAGATTCTGGAAATGAGTAATCCGGACGCGCAGGTGGAGATCAACGAGTATATGGTTGCCTGCTACGGAACTACAGAATATCCGGAGGATATGAGTGGAATCGTGCTTCGCTGCGAGGGCGAGGATGCTAAGGAAATCATATATGAGTATAAGTGCAGAGAGGAAAGCCTTGCTGATGCAAAGGCGGTATCAGCGGTAATTCCTGCAATCGAGACGAAGGTATCTATGGAAGCATCAGAGGGCGGAGAAGGCTATATCCGCGAAGGATATGCATTTTCTCCGATGTTCACACTGGGATATAAGAAGAAAGTATCAGATAAGGAGGTCTTTGCAACATGGCTCAAGCTGGAAAAGGCAAATTAAATTACAGATGTCCGTCCTGCTTCATGAGGGATCTGGATATTGATATGTTCTATGATAAGGAAAAAGATGAGTACTATTGCCTGCGCTGCCAGTATACGGGTAAGGAAGAGGATGTATTGGCAGGAAATGAGATGGTAAGGACCAAATATAAGGCAATGTATCAGAGATTTACCAAATTTGATTTCGACTAGGAGATTGCAGTATGAAGAGGATGATATATGGTGTGGACCTTGGCTGGGCTACCCAGCTTGAGTCCATGGGTTATCGCTGGCTGGATGAAAGTGGAAATGAAACGGATGTGCTGACCGCCTCACAGGAGCTGGGGGCAAATGCTGTTCGCCTTCGTGTGTTTGTCAATCCACCTAAGGATGCCTTCTGGATGAAGAGAGAAAACGAGAAGGTGATGCTGGGATTCTGCGATGCACAGAGTGTGCTGGAGATGTCAAAGCGGATAAAAGAACATGGCATGAAGTTGATGATAGATTTTCATTACAGTGATCATTTCGCAGATCCTCTGTTTCAGGATATTCCGGAGGAATGGAAGAATGATACCGACGATCAGCTTGAACAAAGAGTGTATGAGCATACCAGAGAGGTTCTCCAGCTGCTGACAGATCACGACATATATCCGGAGTGGGTTCAGGTAGGCAACGAGATTAACAATGGAATGATGTGGCCGAAAGCGCATCTGAAAGCAGCGCCGAAGCAGCTGGTACGCTTCTTAAATGCCGGATATGATGCGGTTAAGGAAGTGTGTCCGGATTGTCAGGTGGTCACCCATCTGGCAGCTGTATGCTCCGAAGAACTGTGTGAGCCATTTTGGGAAAATTTCTTTGGCAATCATGGAAAAACCGATATTATGGGCTTTTCATATTATCCGCATTGGGAAAACTATGAAAGTGATAAGGATAAATTGGCGGGCTATTTAAAACGGTATGCAGAGGAATATCATAAGCCAGTACTGATTGCAGAAATAGGCGGCCTGGATTACGATGACGAGGGCAGCTATAAAACGATGGTGGATTGTATTGAAGCGATGAAAGAAATGAGTGATCAGGAGGAACTGGCAATCTTTTACTGGGAACCGGAAGCGACAGCAGAGATACTGCCGGATAAATATCCATTGAGTGCGGCGAAGCTGGTAAGTGAGAAAACTCTGCAGTATAATAAAGCATTGAAAGCGTACCGGGATCATCAATAGATATTTACGATATAAATATCATCAAAAGACAGAAAAATTATTGAGAGGTGTATTGCATATAAGCAATGCGCCTCTTTATTGGTACGGATTGGTATTCTCATTATCGTAGCGGGATATGTGGTATCGATATTATGAATATATGGAAAATTTTTTCGTGTGATGGATTGTATTATGGATTTTTTGGCATATAATAGAAATAGGCTGATTGTTATTGAACGATGAGCTGTTACCGTGTTATTTGCAAAAGAGATAAAACAGGAGGATGAAAAAATGGAACAGAAATTTTATATTTGCGGACATTGTGGCAATATTGTAGCCGGAGTCAAAGATGCCGGAGTTCCGATCATGTGCTGTGGAGAAAAGATGAAAGAGCTTATTCCGGGTACGACAGATGCCGCTACAGAAAAGCATGTACCGGTATATAAGGTTGAAGGCAATCTTGTAAAGGTAAATGTCGGATCCGTGGAGCATCCGATGCAGCCAGAGCATTATATTGAATGGGTTGCTTTGCAGACAAAGCAGGGATACCAAAGTAAGCGGTTAGAACCTGGCAGCGCGCCGGAAGTTTGCTTTGCGCTCTGTGATGGAGATGAGGTTGAAGCTGTTTATGCATACTGCAATCTGCATAGTCTGTGGAAGGCGTAAGAGTTTTCAGATACTGATTTTCAGGAGTATGAGAATGAAAGGAGATGTTGGATACTTCCAATATCTCTTTTTATAATAGGAAACTAATATATAGTATCTTGACATATGCTGTTAGAAAAATTAAAATAAATACAGATGGAGACATTTAACCCAAATTCTATTCATCACTATTCGATCACGTAAGATATCCAATGTGATATGAATGTGCTGAATTCCATCTAAAATAACAGTTACGAAGATTGGATGAAGCATCTATAAGATATATATTGTTTCCTGCAATGATTGTAGATGCGTATCTTGTAGCTTTTAGTGAAGGACAAGGATATCATGTGTTACTTTTTGATTCGGAGATGATATGATTCCTTGTTTTTTTGTTGTGTAAAAACAGATGATAGGATGTTCTCTCCGGCGATTTGGATGAAAAAGAAAAAGCGCTGGTATCGCATATCGGCTTTCGGCAGGATCTTCGGTAATGGTTGTTGGCCGCATTCGAAATGAAAGTAATAATGTTTGGCTGGTGACATCTGATGGACATTATATTTTTATTGATAATATGGCATTTGATTTTGGAACAGCCCTGGTTCAGGCTTATCAGCTATCCTGTGCTGAATTTGGTGCTGAAGAGCCTATCACACTATCAGCATTTTATGATACTTTTGCAAATGGTGGTCCATTTGATTTGAAAAATGACAAACATTTGGGATATAAAAGTGATTATAGTGTGACGATTGGTGGTCGTTTGCTTGATGAAAAATTTAAAGGTGAAGAACTGGGCAATATTCTCTACGGGTATGTTGCAAGCGCGGCTGGATTCGATGAAGAAAATATTATTCAGCTGGGTGGAACAGCAGTTGCACTTGCAAATAAAGATATTTTAGGGGCTGCTTCCTGTGCAATTGATGTAGATAACTGTGATAGCAAGGATGATGTCTCTAATATTAGAAAAGGCATTGAGTATTATTGCACAGGGAATGTTGATTCACTATATTAATATTCCTGAGATAAAAAATAAGGATTAAATCAACAAAATGTTAAGCGGTTTGCGTGATACGCAGACCGCTTCATTATTAAACAGCAGAACAAAAGTTCGATTTTGCTCTGTACTTTCTTTTTGTATTCTGATATAATAGCAAAAGGCAGAATAGAGTTTAGCTTGATGAGAAATAATAATGGATTCATAAAGGAGGAAACTTTCGTGGATCATTTTGAACTAGTATCAGAGTATAAACCTACCGGCGACCAGCCGCAGGCTATCGAAGCCCTTGTCAAAGGTTTCAAGGAAGGCAATCAGTGCCAGACTTTGCTTGGTGTCACCGGTTCCGGCAAGACTTTCACACTGGCCAATGTCATTCAACAATTAAATAAACCCACTCTTATAATCGCTCATAACAAGACACTGGCTGCACAGCTCTATGGCGAGTTTAAGGAGTTCTTCCCGGAGAACGCGGTGGAGTATTTTGTGTCCTATTATGACTACTATCAGCCGGAGGCTTATGTTCCTTCCTCTGACACTTATATTGCCAAGGATTCGGCAATCAACGACGAGATTGATAAGCTGCGGCATTCGGCTACGGCAGCACTTTCTGAGCGGCGCGACGTTATTATTGTAGCCAGTGTGTCCTGCATATACGGATTGGGTTCGCCGATTGATTACCAGGAGATGGTAATTTCGCTGCGTCCAGGTATGGAGAAAGACCGGGATGATGTGATCCGCAAGCTGATCGACATCCAGTATGACCGCAATGAGATGGACTTCCATCGTGGAACATTTCGGGTAAGAGGAGATGTGTTGGAGATATTTCCGGCAGGTTCCGGCGAAGAGGCTGTACGTGTAGAATTTTTTGGAGATGAAGTGGACAGAATTACAGAAGTAGATGTACTGACAGGGGAGATTAAGCGGGAACTGAACCACATTGCTATCTTTCCGGCATCACATTATGTTGTTTCGAAGGAGAACATGGAGCGGGCTATTCGAGACATAGAAACCGAACTTGAACAACAAATCCGTTTTTTTAAAAGCGAGGATAAGCTTCTGGAAGCACAGCGAATTTCAGAGAGAACTAATTTTGATATTGAAATGATGCGGGAAACCGGGTTTTGTTCCGGTATTGAGAACTACTCCAGACACTTGACAGGATTGGAGAAGGGACAGCCGCCGCATACATTGATAGATTATTTCCCGGATGATTTTATTATGATGATTGATGAGTCCCATATGACAGTGCCGCAGGTGGGCGGTATGTATCACGGGGATCAATCACGCAAGAGAACGTTGGTGGAATATGGATTTCGTTTGCCTTCGGCTTTGGATAACAGGCCGTTGAGCTTTGAAGAATTTGAGAGTAAATTGAATCAGGTGCTGTTTGTGTCTGCAACGCCGGGACCATACGAGGAGCGCAATGAGCTGCTTCGCGCAGAACAGGTAATCCGTCCTACGGGCCTTCTGGATCCGGAGATCGACGTGCGGCCGGTGGAAGGACAGATTGATGATTTGATTGGCGAGGTGAATAAAGAGGTTGCCAAAAAGAATAAGATTCTTGTTACTACACTGACCAAACGCATGGCAGAAGATTTGACGGATTATATGAGAGAACTGGGAATCAGGGTAAAATATCTTCATTCGGATATTGACACATTGGAACGCGCAGAAATTGTCCGGGACATGCGTTTGGATGTATTTGACGTGCTGGTAGGAATCAATCTGCTGAGAGAAGGCTTGGATATTCCGGAAATTTCTCTGGTGGTGATTCTGGATGCGGATAAGGAAGGCTTCCTGCGTTCCACTACCTCTCTGATACAGACGGTCGGTCGTGCGGCCAGGAATGCAGATGGGCATGTTATCATGTATGCAGATTCCGTTACTGATTCTATGAGGCAGGCAATAGATGAAACGAAGCGCCGGCGAGAGATTCAGATGCGATATAATGAAGAGCATAATATTACACCTCAGTCTATCCATAAGGCAGTAAGAGATTTGATCAGTATTTCCAAAAAGGTTGCGGCGGAAGAGCTTCGCATGGAAAAAGATCCGGAATCCATGAGCAGAGAGGAACTGGAAAAGCTGATTAAAGATATAACCAGGCAGATGAAAAAGGCGGCTGCGGAGCTGAATTTTGAAGCAGCTGCAGAGCTGAGAGATAAGATGACGGAGCTTAAAAAACAGCTGCAGGATATGTAGGTATAAAAGCGAGGAGAATAACATGGCTGGAAAAAGCAAAAACAAGAATTACATTAAAATAAGAGGGGCCAATGAACATAACCTGAAAAATATCAGTTTGAATATTCCTAGAGATGAATTGGTGGTATTGACTGGACTGTCCGGTTCAGGGAAGTCATCTTTGGCCTTTGATACAATTTATGCTGAGGGACAGCGGCGCTATATGGAGTCTCTGTCTTCCTATGCAAGAATGTTTTTGGGGCAGATGGAGAAGCCAAATGTAGAGAGCATTGAAGGACTCTCCCCGGCAATTTCTATTGATCAGAAGTCCACGAACCGAAATCCCCGCTCTACAGTAGGTACGGTGACCGAGATTTATGATTATTTTCGATTACTGTATGCTCGGATTGGAATTCCACACTGTCCGAAATGCGGTAAAGAAATTAAGCGCCAAACGGTAGATCAGATGGTAGATCAGATTCTGGAGATGGAGCAGGGAACCAAAATTCAATTGTTGGCGCCTGTTGTACGTGGAAGGAAGGGTACGCATGTCAAGCTTTTAGAACGGGCTAAAAAGAACGGCTATGTTCGTGTGCGGATTGATGGAAGTCTGTATGAGCTATCCGAAGAGATTTCGTTGGACAAGAATATCAAGCATAATATTGAGATTATTGTAGACCGTTTAGTGGTAAAGCCAGGTATTGAAAAACGATTAACGGATTCTATTGAAAATGTACTTCATCTGGCAGAAGGATTAATGACGGTGGATGTGATTGGCGGTGAACCGGTGAATTTTAGTCAGAGTTTTTCCTGTCCCGATTGCGGAATCAGTATTGAAGAGATTGAGCCGAGGAGTTTTTCGTTCAATAATCCTTTTGGAGCATGTCCAGAGTGCTTTGGTCTGGGATACAAAATGGAATTTGATGAAGATTTGATTATTCCGGATAAGAGCCTGAGTATCAATCAGGGAGCCATTGCCGTAATGGGATGGCAGTCTGCCAGCAAAAAAGGAAGTTTTACCAGAGCAATTTTAGATGCGCTATGTAAAGAATATAATTTCTCTCTGGACACACCATTTGAGGATTATCCGAAGGAAATTCATGATATTTTGATTCATGGAACAAATGGAAGAACCGTAAATGTACATTATTTTGGACAGCGTGGGGAAGGCTTTTATGACATTGCTTTTGAAGGCATTATTAAGAATGTGGAGAGAAGATATAAGGAAACTTATTCCGAAGCGTCGAAAGCAGAATTTGAGGAATTTATGCGTATTACGCCCTGCCGTGCCTGCGGTGGCCAGCGATTGAAGAAAGGATCATTAGCGGTTACAATAGGAAATAAAAATATTGCTGAAATAACGGAATTATCGATAGAGAAACTTATGAATTTCTTAAAAGAGCTGGAACTGACCAATCAACAGCATTTGATCGGTGATCAGATTTTAAAGGAGATTTGTTCCAGATTACAGTTTTTGCTGGACGTAGGCTTGGATTATCTTACGCTATCCAGAGCTACAGGCTCCCTTTCCGGAGGTGAGGCGCAGAGAATACGCCTGGCGACACAGATTGGTTCCGGACTTGTAGGAGTAGCATATATATTGGATGAACCGAGTATTGGTCTGCACCAGAGAGACAACGATAAGCTTCTGGGAACCCTGAAACATCTTAGAGATCTGGGCAATACGGTAATTGTTGTGGAGCATGATGAAGATACCATGTTTGCCGCAGACCATATTGTGGATATCGGTCCGGGAGCAGGAGAGCATGGCGGACGGGTTATTGCGGAAGGAACTGCCAAAGAAATTATGAAATGTAAGGAGTCTGTTACGGGAGCTTACCTCAGCGGAAGACTTAGAATTCCGGTTCCGGAAGAAAGAAGAAAGCCAAGCGGATGGCTGAGAGTTGTTGGGGCTGGGGAGAATAATCTGAAGAATATTACGGTGGAGTTTCCGTTGGGTGTTATGACCTGTGTGACGGGTGTATCCGGTTCAGGGAAGAGCTCTCTGGTGAATGAGATTCTTTATAAGTACCTTGCCAAAAAACTGAACCGTGCAAGAACGATTCCGGGAAAGCATAAAAGGATTGAAGGTGTCGAACGGCTGGACAAGGTGATTAATATCGATCAATCTCCGATTGGAAGAACCCCCAGATCCAACCCGGCAACATATACAGGAGTTTTTGATCTGATTCGTGATTTGTTTGCGGCAACTCAGGATGCAAAAGAACGTGGATATAAAAAGGGACGTTTTAGCTTCAATGTGAAAGGGGGCCGCTGCGAGGCATGTTCAGGAGATGGTATCCTTAAGATTGAGATGCATTTTCTTCCGGATGTGTATGTTCCCTGCGAAGTCTGCGGGGGAAAACGGTATAACCGGGAGACGCTGGAGGTGCATTATAAAGGAAAAAGTATTTATGATGTGCTGAATATGACGGTGGAAGAAGCACTGACATTTTTTGAAAATGTTCCGACTATCCGCAGAAAAATCGAGACATTGTATGATGTGGGACTTTCGTATCTCAGGCTTGGGCAGCCGTCCACTACGCTATCAGGAGGCGAGGCGCAGCGTATTAAGCTGGCCGCGGAACTTAGTAAGCGCAGTACCGGAAAGACGGTTTATATATTGGATGAACCTACGACAGGTCTGCATTTTGCGGATGTGCATAAGCTTACGGAAATTCTGAAGCGTCTGGCTTCCGATGGCAATACCGTTATAGTGATTGAGCATAATCTGGATGTGATCAAGACGGCGGATTATATTATCGATATCGGACCGGAAGGCGGAGATAAAGGAGGAACCGTTATTGCTCAGGGGACTCCGGAAGAAGTGGCACAGAATCCGGCATCTTATACGGGCAAATATATTGATATGATGCTGAAGAAGTAAAAAAGGTCTTTTCAACTGCGGGAAAGTTTACTATAATAGGGGTATACTTTTTAGACGAATGATTTTGAGTCATATTTATGAATAAGAACGAATGAGGAAGAGGTATAATAAGTAGAGTTACTTATTATACCTCTGTGTATAACCACACCTAAAGAGTATATTATCATACAGACTCTTCGGGTGGATATAGATCAGGTATTTGATGAAAGGGGAACAGGAATGGCAGTTGATATAGGGATTGATTTGGGGACCGCAAGTGTACTTGTATATGTGAAGGGAAAGGGTGTTATACTGAAGGAGCCATCTGTGGTCGCATATGACAGAGATACCAATACTATCAAGGCGATCGGCGAAGAGGCAAGATTGATGCTTGGACGTACACCGGGTAATATTGTAGCGGTGAGACCTCTTAGACAGGGAGTGATTTCAGATTATACAGTTACAGAAAAGATGATCAAATATTTTGTGCAGAAAGCGATGGGCAGACGGTCATTTAGCAAGCCGCGCATCAGTATCTGCGTACCGAGCGGCGTGACCGAGGTGGAACGCAAGGCGGTGGAAGAGGCGACTTATGCGGCAGGGGCCAGAGAGGTACGTCTGATTGAGGAACCGGTGGCAGCAGCGATCGGTGCGGGAATCGACATTTCTAAGCCCTGTGGCAATATGATTGTGGATATCGGTGGCGGAACAGCAGATGTTGCTGTGATTTCTCTGGGAGGAACTGTGGTCAATACTTCTATCAAGATTGCCGGAGATAATTTTGATGAGGCAATTGTTCGCTATGTGCGCAAAAAGCATAATCTGCTGATTGGAGAGCGTACTGCAGAGGATATTAAGATTAAGATTGGAACCACATATCCTTTGATCGAGGAAGAGACCATTGAGGTCCGGGGCCGCAATCTTATGACAGGATTGCCGAAGATTGTAACTGTGACTTCCTCTGAGACGGAAGAAGCTCTCAGAGAACCAACCGGACAGATTGTCGAAGCGGTGATCAGTGTACTGGAGCGGACACCTCCGGAATTATCGGCAGATATTCTGGATCGGGGAATCGTGCTGACCGGCGGCGGGGCAATGCTTCGGGGATTGGAAGAGCTGATCGAGGAGAGGACAGGGATCAATACTATGACAGCTGAGAACCCGATGACGGTTGTTGCGATTGGAACCGGACAGTTTGTGGAATTTATGAGTGGACGAAGAGAATCATAGAATAAAAGTATTTGGGATTGAGAAAAAAGTAATATATGGAAGAAGTAAAGGGATATGTAGAACACATCGTATACCGCAATGAGGATAATGGGTATACGGTATTTAACCTGAATAATGAGGATGGGGACCTTACCTGTGTAGGTTCCTTTCTCTATATTGAAGAGGGAGAGCTGCTGCGGCTGAACGGAGAGTATGTGACTCATGCATTATATGGTCTGCAGCTTGCAGTGTCTTCCTCTGAAGTCTGTGAGCCGGAGGATTTGCTGTCCATTGAACGCTATCTGGGATCAGGGGCCATCCGTGGGGTGGGAGCTGCATTGGCAGGACGAATTGTGCGGCGTTTTAAAGAGGATACCTTTCGAATTATTGAGGAAGAACCGGAGCGTCTGGCCGAGGTGAAGGGAATCAGTGAGCGCAAGGCCAGAGAGATTGCTGAGCAGGTGGAAGAGAAGAAGGATATGCGCCAGGCCATGATTTATCTGCAGAAATATGGCATCTCGACGACACTGGCGGCGAAGATATACCAGCACTATGGAAATAGTATTTACCGAGTGCTAGAGGAAAACCCTTACCAGATGGCAGATCATATCAGCGGGATTGGATTTAAAACCGCAGATGAGATTGCCAAACGAATTGGGATTCATACAGATTCTGATTACCGTATACGAAGTGGTATTTTTTACACGCTGCTTCAGGGGGTAAACGCAGGGCATATTTTTTTGGATGAACGGATGCTTGCCAGACGTGCAGGTGAGCTTTTGGAAGTTGAGATTGAACATATCGAGAAATATCTGATGGACTTATCCATGGAGCGTAAGATTGTAATAAAGGAAGCCGAGGGAATACGCAGGATATATCCGTCAAATTATTATTATATGGAATTAAATACGGCAAAGATGCTTCATGATCTGAACCTTGATTATGAGGTGACAGAGACGGAGATTCTGCACCGGCTGCATAAGATCGAGAAGAATATGGAACTGCCGCTGGATGAGATGCAGCGGCAGGCAGTGGTGGAAGCGGTGCGCCATGGAATTATGGTGCTGACCGGCGGACCGGGAACCGGTAAGACTACGACGATCAACGCTATGATCCGGTATTTTGAAAGTGAAGGTCTGGACATCTATTTGGCGGCACCTACCGGTCGTGCGGCAAAGCGTATGACGGAGACTACTGGATATGAGGCTCAGACGATCCACCGCCTTCTGGAGGTAAGCGGGAATCCGGAGGACGAAAATCAGAAGAATGGATTTGCAAGGAACATGGAGAATCCGCTGGAGGCAGATGTGATCATTATTGATGAAATGTCTATGGTGGATCTTCCGCTGATGCATGCGCTTCTCCAGGCAGTTGGCACAGGAACCAGATTGATTATGGTGGGAGACCGGAATCAGCTGCCTTCTGTGGGACCGGGAAGGGTATTGAAGGATATTATTGATTCGAAGTGCTTTTCTGTGGTTTTGCTGAAGAAGATTTTCCGGCAGGCAGGGGAAAGTGATATTGTGGTAAATGCACACCGGATTAACCGTGGAGAACCGGTTGTGCTGGATAATAAAAGCAGGGATTTCTTTTTCTTAAAACGTCAGGATGCAAATACGATTATAAGTGTGATGCTTACGCTGATTCAGAAGAAGCTGCCAAAATATGTGAATGCGGGGACCTATGATATACAGGTTCTGACCCCTATGCGAAAGGGGCTGCTGGGAGTAGAGCGTTTAAATGTTATTTTGCAGGAGTATTTGAATCCCCCGGATCCGTCGAAGGCGGAAAAGGAGTATGGAGAGAAAAAATTCCGGGTGGGCGATAAGGTCATGCAGATTAAGAATAACTATCAGTTGGAATGGGAAGTGTGTACGAAGTATGGCATGACGGTGGATAAAGGCCTTGGCATTTTCAATGGGGATATGGGAATTGTCAGGGAGATCAATACATATGCGGAGACCCTGACAGTGGAGTATGACGAACACAGACAGGTATGTTATCCGTTTCAGATGCTGGATGAACTGGAGCTTGCGTATGCGATTACCATACACAAGTCCCAGGGAAGTGAGTATCCGGCGGTGGTAATTCCACTGCTGCAGGGACCGAGACAGTTGTATAACCGAAATCTGATCTATACTGCGGTGACCCGTGCAAGAAAATGTGTAACGTTGGTCGGAAGTGATACGGTATTTGCAGAGATGATTCAAAATAATACCGAACAGAATCGGAATTCCAGTCTGGAAGAGCATATTCGGGAGTTCTGCCTATGAGACGGAGCATACTGAAAACAGGAATAGTCTGGAAAGAACAGGTGCTGAGGTTTTTGTATCCTCACACCTGTCCTCTGTGCGGCCGGATAACAGGAGAACGTATCTGCGGCGTGTGTCAGGAAAAATTGGAGTATATCGGAGAACCAAGATGTATGCGGTGCGGTAAGCCGGTTCGGCAGGAGAATAGAGAATACTGCTATGACTGTGAGAAGCATGTGCATGTGTATGAGCGGGGATATGCGCTGTGGATTCACAGCGGCAGCGTAAAGAATTCTATCTATCAATTCAAATATCATAATCGAAGAGTCTATGGCCGTTTCTTTGCGGAGGAATTTTTTCTCAGATATGAGAAGGCAGTCCGCAGATGGAATATCACCACTATTATTCCAATTCCGCTTAGTAAAAGAAGACGAAGATTAAGGGGCTATAATCAGGCAGAAATTCTGGCAGACGAACTTGGCAGAATGCTTTCTGTTCCTGTAAACAGAAAGAGTCTGGTTCGGGTAAAGGATACAGACCCCCAGAAAAAGATGGACGTACGGGGACGGAAAGACAATTTGAAGCATGCTTTTGCGTGGAAAGGACAAAAGTGTATTCAAGGGAATGTACTTTTGGTAGACGATATTTATACGACGGGAAGTACCATAGATCATGCCGCCAGAGTACTGAAAGAGGCAGGGTGCGGGAAAGTTTATTTTTTAACTATTAGTATTGGACAAGGATACTGATATTTGTTATACTATTTGATGATGGATTACTATAGGGTATTTAGGGGTTGAGGTGCAGTATGATAGATGCGAAGAAGGTAAAGCTGATGACAAGAATGGCTTCCTATGAGAATAATGAAGGAAAGGAAGATCTCAGGATCAGCGCTTATTATCGAAAAGATTATGTTAGTCTCCATACACTGTATTCTGTTATTTGGGTGACGGTTGGATACGGATGCCTGGTTCTGCTTATGGGAGTCTGTATGTTTGATACATTGATGGAATCTGCGTCTATGGGTCTTCTGATATCAATGGGAGTACTGGTGATTATTGGATATTTCGCGGTGGTGGTCATATATGCAGCGGTTTCCCATGTGATTTATAATAAGAAGCATCAGAGAGCGCGTATGCGCGTGAAAAAATATAATCATGATCTGACCAGATTGCTGAAGATATACGAAAAGGAGAGCAGATAGTTATGAATGGAATTTTGGAATTAAAAGGGCAGCTTCAGGAGGTATACGCGAAATATTCAAAGTATATAGATAAAGCTATCCAATTTATTCTGGCTCTGATTACATTTTATATGATCAACCATAATATTGGATTTATGAATATGCTGAAAAATCCAATCATTACACTGGGACTTTCAGTTGTCTGTGCATTTTTGCCGCCGGTTTTTACGGTGCTTGCAGCAGCAGCGCTGGTGCTTGGACATGTGTATTCCGTGTCGCTTGGAATGGTACTTGTGACGGCAATTGCTTTTCTGCTGATGTTTATTTTTTATCTGAGGCTGGCGCCGAGAACAGCTATCGTGGTACTTTTAATGCCGTTGGCGTATATGCTGAAGATTCCGGCGGCAGTTCCGGTTGCTTTTGCTCTGGTTGGAACTCCGGTATATGCAGTTCCGTCAGCTTTTGGAACGATTGTCTATTTTATGATCCGACAGGTGAAGGATTCTGCGGCGACACTGCAGACAGCGGAGGAGTCGGGCTTTATTGCGGATACGATGGGATTTGCGAAACAGGCTCTTGCCAGCAAAGAGATGTGGCTGTCTGTGGCCGCGGTTCTGATCTGTATGCTGGCAGTGTACAGCATTAGAAGAAGCGCCGTGGCACATGCCTGGAAGATAGCGAGTGCTGTCGGTGCGGTGCTTTATATGGTAGTTGTGGCAGTAGGCGGCGTGGCGTTGGGCGTTAAGGCTTCATACGGTTCCTTGTTTGCCGGAGCGATAGCCGCAGTAATCATAGGTTTAATTCTGGAGATTCTGTTCTTTGCTGTAGATTATGCCAAGTGTGAGAGTCTTCAGTATGAAGATGATGAATATTATTATTATGTAAAGGCAATTCCGAAGGTTGGAGTTGCGGCACCGGAGAAGACGGTGAAGAGAATTAATAAGAGAGACGAACTGCGAAATGAATCAGAAGTAATTGATTCGGATGAACTGCGCAGGAAGACGAAGAAACCGGCTGGCGGAAAGAAGAAACCTCAGGCGAAGAGCCAGCAGAAGGCACAGCCAAGAAAAAATGATCCGGTTTATGAGGCGCCGGAAAGGCGTCAGGCAAAGAAAGAAAAGATGACGGAGAGTGCGGAACATCTTCTGCTGACGAGGAGTCTGCGCAAAGACCTGAATCTGGATGAGGATGGAAAATAAGAATGAATATATGCCATTCTGAAGCAAAGAGGTAAGGGGGTGACAGGATGGAACAGAGAATATCACAGTTCTTTGGACAATATTTAGAGGCTCTCTATTTTCCGGAAGTAAGTATAACAGATGTATTAGAGATTATTATTATTGCATTTCTGGTATATCAGATAATGGTATGGATTAAAAACACAAAGGCTTGGATGCTGCTTAGAGGAATTGTGGTTCTGGCTGTATTCATCCTGATTGCAGCTTTACTGCAGATGCATACGATTCTGTGGATTGCAAAGAATTCGGCGGCAGTTATGGCTACAGCAGCGATTGTAGTTTTTCAGCCGGAGCTTCGAAGAGGCTTGGAGAAGCTTGGTGAGAAACAGATGATCTCATCTATGATGCCGTTTGACTCGAAGGAAAAATGCCGTTTTAGTGATGAAACGGTGGAAGGAATTATTCGGGCGGCATTTCAGATGAGTAAGGTGAAGACAGGCGCGCTGATTGTTGTGGAGCAGGTAATTCAGCTTACAGAGTATGAAAGCACAGGGATTCAATTAGACTGCCTTGTGTCCAGTCAGGTGCTGATTAATATTTTTGAACACAATACGCCACTACATGATGGCGCAATTATTGTGCGCAATGATCGGATTGTGGCGGCTACCTGTTATCTGCCACTGTCAGACAATATGGGACTCAGCAAAGATTTGGGAACCAGACATCGGGCAGCGGTAGGGATGAGTGAGGTTAGTGATGCGCTGATTATTGTTGTTTCGGAAGAGACGGGAAAGGTTTCGGTTGCCCAGGGCGGCCAGTTGATCAGGGGGATTACGGAAGAAGAGTTAAGGGAGCGGTTTGACGCAATCCAGAATCGGAAGTCATCGTCCAGAAGGTTTATTGCAAAATGGAAAGGAAGGCTGAAAGATGAAAAAAAGTCTTAAGAATAATCTTGGCCTTAAGCTGTTAGCTTTCTTATTTGCATTCTTGCTGTGGCTGATAGTGGTCAACATAGATAATCCGGTTAAAAGTAAAACGTTTTCCGGAATCCCAGTGATAGTAGAGCATTCAGAGGTTCTTACGGAGCAGCAGAAAACGTATCAGATTATAGATGATACTCAGAATGTGAATGTTACTGTTTCGGCAAAACGCCGTATATTGAGCAATATTAAAGCAGAAGATATAGTGGTAACTGCGGATATTAAAGAGATGTATCTGGATTCACAGATCCCGTTAAAAGTAACAATTAATGGTTATGAGGGTAATTATGAGAACGCTGTGACTAATCCGAGGAATCTGCAGATTAAGATCGAGGAGAATGTCAGCAAGACGACGTACATTACTCCGATGGCAACCGGACAGGTGAGAGATGGTTATGTTCTTGGAAAACTGCAGACAGATCCGGAAACTGTAACGATTAACGGACCTGAATCATTGGTTGGCAAGATAAGCAAAGTAGTGGCTGCGGTGGATGTGTCAGGTTTGGCTGAAGATTCTACGCTGGAGTCAGAACTGGTTCTTTATGATGAAGACAATAATGTGATTGATCAGTCACGGCTGGCGAATAATCTGGGTAATTTCGGTGTAAACGTAGTAGTTACGCTGTATAAAACACGAACGGTTCCGATTCATGTAGACACTTCGGAAGTAACGGTTAAAGAAGGATATTCCATCGCATCAGTGAAGCTGGCGCCGGAAGAGATTGAGATTGCAGGGCCGACGGAAGTACTGAATGAGGTGGAAAGCATTGAGGTGCCGGCAGAGGAGCTTGGAGGAGAAGAAATTGATTCCAGAACGGAATTAAATATTGATCTGACGAAATATCTGCCGAAGAATATTCAGCTTGCGGACAGTATGGCAAGTTCGGTGATTGTTACAATTGCTCTGGAAAGAGATGGAACCAGGAATTATGAACTTCCAATCGGCTCAATTACGGTTAAGAATTTGGACGATGATCTGCGTATGAGCTACAGTAAAACAGACAATTTGGAAGTACATGTGAAAGGCGCCAAGGAATATCTGGATGCATTGGATATTGAGCGTATTGCAAGTATTAACCTGAAAGAGTATAAAAAAGCGGGGACATATACCGTACCAGTGTTGATAGAATTACCGGAAGGCTGCTCCCAGGAGGGAGAGGTTGAGGTAGAGATTATACTAGAGAAAAAGGAGAACGGAGGTTAGAGAAATGGTTAGTAAGAAGGTTACGATTATTAACCCTACAGGACTTCATTTGCGGCCGGCCGGAATCTTCTGCAATACAGCAGTAAGATACGACAGCAAGGTTACATTCCAGTATGGAAATATGAGCGCAAATGCGAAGAGCGTGCTCAGTGTGCTCGGCGCCTGCATCAAAAAAGGCGATGAGATTGAACTGGTATGTGAAGGCAAGGATGAAGAAGAAGCTTTGGCTGCTATGGTAAAAGCAGTCGAAGATGGATTAGGGGAATAAGCCCGGTAAGGAGAAGTGATGGGGAAAGCTACTTTAGTGATTATGGCAGCAGGAATCGGCAGCAGATTCGGCGGGGGGATCAAGCAACTAGAAGCGGTAGGACCGAATGGCGAAATTATTATGGATTATTCCATCTATGATGCGCTGGAGGCAGGCTTCGACAAAGTAGTCTTTGTAATCCGAAGAGATTTGGAAGAAGATTTCAAACGGGTGATTGGTCAGCGCATTGAGAAGGTTGCAGAAGTAGAATATGCGTATCAGGAACTCACGGATATTCCTGAGCGTTTTCTTAGCAAAACAGAAGGACGAAAGAAACCGTGGGGAACCGGTCAGGCAATTCTGTGCTGTAAGAATGTAGTGCATGAACCGTTTTTGGTTATTAATGCTGACGATTATTATGGCAAAGAAGCATACAGGGAGGCCTACGAATACTTGACAGGCAGAAAATCAGATGACGGATATTCTGCCTGCATGATAGGATTTGTCCTTAAAAATACACTGAGTGATAACGGAGGTGTTACCCGTGGTGTATGTAAGGTTGACGAAAACCGTATGCTGGCCGATATTGTAGAGACACGTAACATTGTCAAAACGGCGAATGGCGCGGTGGTACAGACTGAAGAAGGAATAACTCCTATTGATGTGGAATCGGAAGTGTCCATGAATATGTGGGGACTTTCACCGGCGTTTATGGATGTTCTGGAGAGTGGATTTGAAGCATTTCTGGAAGAATTGGATCCGGAGAATCTGAAAGGAGAGTATCTTCTGCCGACGATAATTGGCGGTTTGCTGAAGGAAGGAAAAATGAAGGTGGAAGTACTGCAGTCTCATGACAAATGGTTTGGTGTGACTTATAGAGAGGATAAGAAAGACGTTGTGTCAGAGATACAGAAGCTGATTGCCGATGGAGTGTACGCGGAAAAGCTGTTTCAGTGAAACGAATATGAAGTAAAAAGGGTGTACCGTTATGTGGGAATAACGCATGACGGGCACCTTTTTTGCGTCAAAATTAATGTAATTTTATTAGAAGCAGGGTCAATATCTTATGAAATTATGAATTTGTGCATTATGCTGGAAGTATTGGGAAAGAAATGCTATAGTGATACCATCGTGACATAAAGATATAAATTTGTGAAAAGCAGGAGAAGCAGAGAGAATGATGACAAGAAATATTTTAGAGTATTTGGAACAATCAGCAGAGCAGTTTCCCGATAAAATCGCTTTTGCAGATGAAAATAATGCATGTACGTATATGGAATTAAAAAATAAAGCTCAGAAAATAGGAGGCCGTCTGGCTAAGCTTGTACCACCCAGATCACCGATTCCGGTATTTATGGAGAAAAGCGTCAGCGCGATCTGCTCTTTTATGGGCGCGGTGTATGCAGGGTCCTTTTATGTGCTTCTGGATCCCAAGCTTCCTGCCGAGCGGCTGAAACAGATTTTGACCACTCTGGATGCTGAAGTGATATTAACAGATATAAAATATGAGAAACAGTTACGGCTGCTTGAATTTGAGGGAGCTGTTGTCGATATCAGCAATGTTTTGAATGCAGCCGCCGGATTGGGTGATGCCGAACTGCTGTCGGAGGAGAAAGCATTGCTGGAGATGGTCAAAGGACAGCGGCTTGATATAGATCCGCTCTATGCAATTTTTACATCCGGGTCCACGGGAGTGCCAAAGGGTGTTGTCGTAAGTCACAGATCACTGATTGACTTCATAGAAGATTTTACGGAAATATTCGGGATTGCAGGCGAAGATGTGATTGGAAACCAGGCGCCATTTGACTTTGATGTGTCAGTAAAGGATATTTATTCCACACTGAAGACGGGCGCGACGATGCAGATTATCCCTAAGAAGATGTTTTCATTTCCGACAAAGCTTTTGGATTATCTGGAAGAGAGGAAGGTGACGACCCTGATATGGGCTGTGTCGGCGCTGTGTATTATCACTACACTGAAGGGATTTGAATATAAAGTACCCGGGCAGATAAAGCGGGTCATCTTTAGCGGAGAGGTAATGCCGGTCAGACATCTGAATGAATGGAGAAGATATTTGCCGGATGCGATGTATGCCAATGTGTACGGACCGACAGAGATCACCTGTAACTGTACGTATTATATCGTTGACCGGGAGTTTGAACCGGGGGAAAATCTTCCGATGGGAAAACCTTTTCCAAATGAGAAGGTGTTTCTGCTGGACGATGAAAATAAGCAGATCACAGAGCCGGGCATCAAAGGAGAACTTTGTGTGTCGGGAACGGCTCTTTCTCTGGGGTATTATAATAATCAGGAACAGACAGCAAAGGCTTTTGTACAGAATCCCTTGAATACAAGCTGGCTGGAACCAATCTATCGGACAGGTGATCTGGCTTATTATGGAGAAGAAGGATACCTGTACTTTGCATCCAGAAAAGATTTTCAAATTAAGCATATGGGACACAGGATTGAGCTGGGAGAAATTGAGACAGCAATGGAACGTATGGAGGAAATTGTTCGTACATGCTGTATATACGATGAGGAAAGTAATAAGATTATTGCTTTCTATGAAGGCGACGCCACAAAAAAGCAGATTGTGCAAAGAATCAGCGCCTCTCTGCCGGCATTTATGATTCCGAATAAGTTTCAGAAGATAAGCGGCTTCCCACTTACTAAAAATGGTAAGATTGACCGGGGAAAATTGTTGAAAGACTATCTGGAGGATTAATGATGAAACGTGAGAGATTGGACGAAGTGGCGAAAAAATATGGTACACCTGCATATGTGTTTGATCTGGATATGCTGAGGGAGAGAGTGCATATGATAAAGGAGTGTCTGGGAGAACGGACAAAAATTTGCTTTGCCATGAAAGCAAACCCATTCTTAATAGATACGTTATTAAATGTGGCAGATTGTTATGAGGTGTGTTCGCCGGGTGAATTTCATATCTGCGAAAAAGCGCAGATTCCAATGGAACAGATTGTACTTTCCGGCGTCAGCAAAGACCGGGAAGATATCGATTATGTTTTGGAGCAATATGATGGGAAGGGGATTTATACTGTTGAATCCAGACTACACCTGCATATTTTGGAAGAATGTGCGGCAAAGCGGAATATGGTAATTCGCGCTCTGGTTCGGGTGACCAGCGGAAATCAATTTGGCTTGGATGAGGAGGATGTGTTGGATATTTTTTTGCATAGAAACGAATATCCTCATGTTGAATTTCAGGGGATTCAATATTATTCCGGAACACAGAAGAAGGCTGCCAGGATTCAGAAAGAGCTGGAGTGGCTGGATGAATTGATGATTCGAACGGAACGGGAGACGGGATTAGAGATCAGACATTTGGAATATGGTCCTGGATTTTACGTATCATATTTTGAAGGAGACGAGGAAGCTGAAGACAGAAAACTGCTGGAATGGTTTGCAGAACAATTGGGCAAAATGCATTTTGACGGACAGATCACACTGGAGATGGGAAGATATATTGCAGCATATTGTGGGTATTATCTGACCAGTATTGTAGACAGGAAAAAGAATAAAGGACAAAATTATTGTATTGTGGATGGAGGAATCCACCATTTGAATTATTATGGACAAATGATGGCGATGAAAATCCCGCATTATGATCAGATTCAATCCGGAGAAAGGGAAGGGAGAGAAGAACTGTGGAATATATGTGGTTCTCTGTGTACGGTAAATGATGTGCTGGTAAAAAAGCTTCCGCTTCAAAGTCCTAAGCTGGGAGATGTACTGGTATTTAAGCGCGCGGGAGCCTACTCCGTAACAGAAGGGATGTACCTGTTTTTAAGTCGGGATATGCCGGAGATTATCTTTTATGAGGCGGAAGTGGGCAGCAGGAGTGTGAGAAGAAAACGGGGAACTTATGAGATTAACAGCGCAAAATAAGATTACGAAATAATTAAGAAGTGATTAAGATTTTGTGAGTAAGGTTGTTTTCCACTTTATGGCTGGTATAATACAGGTATTGGGGCAGGAAAGGAGTATAAATAAAAATGGACAGGTTGATTGAACTTTTAAAAGAAATTAGACCAGATGTAGATTATGATAGCTGTACGACATTGATTGACGATGAGATACTGGATTCTTTTGCGATTTTATCAATTGTAGGAGAGCTGGAGGAAGAATATGGAGTTGTGGTAACTCCTGCAGATATTATTCCGGAGAATTTTAATTCGGCACAGGCTTTGTGGGGGATGGTTCAGAGACTGCAGGCGGAAGCATAGGAGAAGAAGATGTCGCTTATATCAATGGAGTTCCTGATATTTGTATTTGCAGCAGTATTGGGATATTATCTAATTCCAAAAAGATTTCAATGGATATGGCTGCTGATATTCAGCTATATTTATTATGCGTCCTCGGGTGCGGTATATATTCTGTTTATATTATATACGACGCTGGTGACATATGGAACCGGATTGGCGCTGAATGTTATGGAAAATCAAAGTGGCAGGGAAAAGAAAGCAGTTAAGAAAAGCAAAAGGGGAATACTGGTATTAGCTCTTGTCCTTGATTTTGGCATGCTGGCTGTCTTAAAGTACACCAATTTTGCTATCAGTAATTTTAATATGCTGTTCCATGCAGGAATTCCATTTCGGAATTTCCTGCTGCCGCTTGGAATATCGTTTTACACATTCCAATCGGTGGGATATGTGATGGATGTGTATTGGAGACGGTGCGAACCGGAAAAGAATTTGTTCCGGTTCGCATTATTCGTTTCTTTCTTTCCACAGATACTGCAGGGTCCAATTGGAAGATATCAACGATTAGCACACCAGCTGTACGAGGAGCACTCCTTTGATTTTACCAGAATTGAGCGGGGACTGCAGCTGGTTATATGGGGATATTTTAAAAAGCTTGTGGTTGCTGAGACTGCAGCTATTTTTGTGGCGGCGGCTTTTGATGAGTATCAGACTTATCCGGGAATTGCGATATTTGGCGTGCTGGCATATACAGCTCAGCTGTATGGTGATTTTTCAGGAGGAATGGATGTTGTGATTGGGATTGCCAGTCTTTTTGGGATTGAGCTTGACGAGAACTTCAAACGGCCCTTTTTCGCAGTGTCGATTACCGATTTCTGGCACAGATGGCATATTACGCTTGGCACCTGGATGAAGGATTATGTGTTCTATCCCCTTTCTCTTTCCAGAGTAATGAATCGCTTTGGAAAGCTTTGTAAGCGGGTGCTGGGCAGGGCATATGGAAGAGTGGTGCCAATCTGCTTATCGAACATTGTGGTGTTTTTTGTGGTTGGTATCTGGCATGGAGCCGCATGGAAATTTATTGTATATGGTCTATACAATGGCTTTATCATTGCATTTAGCGGTTTAATGGCGCAGAATTACCGGAAATGGATGAAAAACTGCCATATTGATGGAAAGTCAAAGGGATGGAAGATCTTCCAGATAGCCAGAACCTTTCTTCTGGTAAATATCAGTTGGTTTTTTGACCGGGCAGATACGGTGCCGCAGGCACTTTCAATGATGAAGAACGCAGTTACCTGTTTTCATCCGGAGGACTTGCTGAAGGTTCATGTGGGAACAGCAGGGACAGTGTATACGGTGTTGGCATTGGGGATTCTGGCGGCTGGCTGTGGAGTGATTTTTATTGTAAGTTTTCTGCAGGAAAATGGAATGAAGATACGGGCGATGATTGCGGCAAAGCCATGGCTGGTTAGATGGGCGGTTTATTTGATACTGCTATTTTCAATTCCGATGCTGGGGCAGCCGCCGGATTCGACAGGAGGATTTATTTATGCACAATTTTAAACGGACAGCAGGCATAATCTCTTTTTTGTTGGTGATTGTATGCATGAATGAAGTGCTGCTGCTGGCGTTAAAGCCCTGTAATTTTTTCAGAAATGATATATATCATGCAAGGACAGAACAGTATAATGATATATTTGTGGGAACTTCTCATGGAAAGGCAGGAATTCATCCGGGGATTGTAGATGAAATAACCGGTAAAAAGAGCATGAATCTCTGCCTGGGCGGGGAGTATCCGATAGACAGCTATTTTATTATAAAAGAGCTGTGCAGGAAATATATACCGGAGAGAGTGATTTATGAGCTTGATCCTGGATACTGGGTAACCAAACCGTCATTGGGACCGGATTATGCTACAGTATATGAAGAACTGCCCTGGTCAGGCGTGAAATTAGAGTATTTTAATGCAAAGATGAAGGATATTGATTTTCGGGCAACCTTATTTCCATGGTATGTGTATCGCCAAGGATACAGAAATATATTGACGACGTTACGTACAAAGCTGACCCGGGAATATATGAATTACGGAGATTCATTTTACAGGAATGAAAAAGAAGCCTATGGGCATAGGAGCGCGGTGAGTATTCATCGAACAAATATGCCTAAAAGTGAAGAAAATCTTGTTCTTTGGGATGAGCGGAAGCTGGAGGAGGAATCGATAGAATACTTTGAAAAACTGGTTCAGCTATGTCAGGATAAAGGAATTGATCTGATTGTGATAACCGCCCCCATTCCAGAAGAAACCAGAGAGAAGTATGCAGACAGCTATGAGAAAGCGGATGAGTATTTCCGGGAGTATATGAAAAAAGAAGGTATAGTATATTATAATTTCAATGAGATAGAGATAGAAGGATTTGA
>JAUNGJ010000034.1 GCA_030524585.1 Eubacteriales bacterium
ATATTGATGCTGGTAAGACTACACTGACAGAGCGTATTCTTTACTATACCGGTGTAAATTATAAAATTGGTGATACTCACGAGGGTACTGCTACCATGGACTGGATGGAACAGGAGCAGGAAAGAGGTATCACGATCACTTCAGCCGCTACCACATGTCACTGGACTCTGCAGGAGAACTGCAAGAGCAAACCGGGTGCTCTGGAGCATCGTATCAACATCATCGATACTCCGGGACACGTTGACTTTACAGTAGAGGTTGAACGTTCGCTTCGTGTTCTGGACGGCGCTGTTGGTGTATTCTGTGCTAAGGGTGGTGTTGAGCCACAGTCAGAGAACGTATGGCGTCAGGCAGACACATATAACGTACCAAGAATGGCATTCATCAATAAGATGGATATCCTTGGTGCTGATTTCTACAATGCAGTAGAACAGATTAAGACAAGATTAGGAAAGAATGCTATCGTTCTTCAGCTTCCAATTGGAAAAGAAGATGATTTCAAGGGAATCATTGACCTGATGGAGATGAAAGCCTACATCTATAACGATGAGAAGGGTGATGACATTTCTATTACAGATATTCCGGAAGATATGGCAGACGATGCGGAGCTGTACCGTGGAGAGCTCATTGAGAAGATCTGTGAGCTGGATGACGAACTGATGATGATGTATCTGGAAGATGAAATTCCGGAAATTGATCAGTTAAAGGCAGCTCTTCGTAAGGCTACCTGTGAATGTACGGCAGTTCCTGTATGCTGCGGCAGCGCTTACAGAAACAAAGGTGTACAGAAGCTTCTGGATGCAATCCTTGAGTATATGCCGGCTCCAACAGACATCCCGGCTATTAAGGGTGTTGACATGGATGGAAACGAGATTGAGAGACATTCTTCAGATGAAGAGCCGTTCTCAGCTCTGGCTTTCAAGATCATGGCCGATCCATTTGTTGGTAAGCTTGCATTCTTCCGAGTATATTCAGGAACTATGAATTCAGGTTCCTATGTATATAACTCAACAAAAGACAAGAAGGAGCGTGTAGGACGTATCCTTCAGATGCACGCAAATAAGCGTCAGGAACTTAGCAAGGTATATTCCGGAGATATTGCAGCAGCAGTTGGATTTAAGATCACTACAACAGGTGATACCATCTGTGACGAGCAGCATCCGGTAATCCTTGAGTCTATGGAGTTCCCGGAACCAGTTATCGAGCTGGCTATTGAGCCTAAGACAAAGGCTTCCCAGGGTAAACTTGGCGAGTCTCTTGCGAAGCTGGCAGAAGAGGACCCGACATTCCGTGCTCATACCGATCAGGAGACTGGTCAGACAATTATTGCAGGTATGGGTGAGCTTCACCTTGAGATTATCGTAGACAGACTTCTTCGTGAGTTCAAGGTAGAGGCTAACGTAGGCGCTCCGCAGGTTGCTTACAAAGAGGCATTTACCAAGGCGGTTGATGTTGACAGCAAGTATGCGAAGCAGTCAGGTGGACGTGGACAGTACGGACACTGTAAAGTTAAGTTTGAGCCTATGGATGCCAATGGTGAAGAGCTGTTCAAGTTTGAGTCTACCGTAGTCGGCGGTGCGATTCCGAAGGAATATATCCCGGCAGTAGGCGAAGGTATTGAAGAGGCTATGAAGTCCGGTATTCTTGGTGGATTCCCGGTAGTTGGCGTTTATGCTAACGTATATGACGGATCTTACCATGAGGTCGACTCCAGTGAGATGGCATTCCACATTGCAGGTTCCCTTGCATTCAAGGACGCGATGAAGAAGGCATCCCCGGTACTTCTTGAGCCAATCATGAAGGTCGAGGTAACAATGCCTGAGGAATACATGGGAGATATCATCGGTGATATCAACTCCCGTCGTGGACGTATCGAAGGTATGGATGATCTGGGCGGCGGAAAGATTGTACGTGGATATGTACCGCTTTCTGAGATGTTTGGATACTCTACCGACTTGCGTTCCAGAACACAGGGACGTGGTAACTACTCAATGTTCTTTGAGAAATATGAGCCGGTACCGAAGTCTGTTCAGGAAAAAGTGTTATCAGGAAAAGATAAATAATAAAACGGGGCTTTTTTGTGCTGAAAATGTATGAAAAAGGCTTGAAAAACTGGGCATTATGAAATATAATCAGAAATAGCCGAGTAAACTTGAAAAATAAAATTTGCCTTTAAGGGCGCTTGAATAAGGAGGATATTCAAAATGGCAAAAGCTAAATTTGAAAGAACAAAACCACATTGTAATATCGGTACCATTGGTCACGTTGACCATGGTAAAACTACTCTTACAGCAGCAATCACAAAGGTTCTGTCTGAGAGAGTAGCAGGTAACGCAGCTGTAGCTTTCGATAACATCGATAAGGCTCCAGAAGAGAGAGAGCGTGGAATCACAATTTCTACAGCACACGTTGAGTATGAGACAGAGAAGCGTCACTATGCACACGTTGACTGCCCAGGACATGCTGACTACGTTAAGAACATGATCACTGGTGCTGCTCAGATGGACGGCGCTATCCTGGTTGTTGCTGCAACTGATGGTGTTATGGCTCAGACAAAGGAGCACATCCTTCTGTCCCGTCAGGTAGGTGTACCGTACATCGTAGTATTCATGAACAAGTGCGATATGGTAGACGATGAAGAGCTTCTTGAGCTGGTAGATATGGAGATCCGTGAGCTCCTGAACGAGTATGAGTTCCCGGGAGATGACACACCGATCATTCAGGGTTCTGCTCTGAAGGCTCTGGAAGATCCGAGCGGTGAGTGGGGCGACAAGGTTATGGAGCTTATGGCAGCTGTAGACAGCTGGGTTCCGGATCCGCAGCGTGCAACAGATCAGCCGTTCCTGATGCCGGTAGAGGACGTATTCACAATCACAGGTCGTGGTACTGTTGCTACAGGCCGTGTTGAGCGTGGTGTTCTTCATCTGAACGAGGAAGTTGAAATCGTTGGTGTTAAGGAAGAGATCCAGAAGACAACAGTTACTGGTATCGAGATGTTCCGTAAGCTTCTTGATGAGGCTCAGGCTGGTGATAACATCGGTGCTCTTCTTCGTGGTGTTCAGAGAACAGAGATCGAAAGAGGACAGTGCCTTGTTAAACCAGGTTCTGTAACATGCCATACAAAGTTCACAGGTCAGGTTTACGTTCTGACAAAAGATGAAGGTGGACGTCATACTCCATTCTTCAACAACTATCGTCCACAGTTCTACTTCAGAACAACAGACGTTACAGGTGTCTGCAACCTTCCAGAGGGTGTAGAGATGTGTATGCCTGGCGATAACGTAGAGATGACAGTAGAGCTGATTCATCCAGTAGCTATGGAGCAGGGACTTCGTTTCGCTATCCGTGAGGGTGGTAGAACAGTAGGTTCAGGCCGTGTTGCTAAGATTATTGAGTAATCAGAGAATACAGTAAAACAGGGCGTTTCCGTAATGGAAGCGCCCTTAATTTATGGAGAGATATGAACAAAGTGATGTGTTACACAAAAGAAGCTTTTAAATTATATTTTTGAGAGTATTTTAGTATGGATATTATTGATTTGCAATAAAATAGTCGATATAATAAATGCGATGCGGTTTTAGAGGCAGATGTATCTGTACTGGGTGCACCTGTTGCGGATAAAAAGATAGAATAAAATGAGAAAATTGTATACAGTAATTGTGGCACTGGCAGCTGTTGTGCTCACAGCTACCGCGGCAGGGATATGGTGCCACCGAATAATAGAACAAAATAAAATGCAGACAGAAGACAGAGAGTCGTCCGATTTAGAAGAGGCGAAGCAAAAAGATGATCAGGACGAGGACAATCAGGAGCTTCGGCAACTGTCTGAAGAAGAGGAAAGAAAAAGCAGGTCAGAAGAAATCTTAGCTTCTATGACATTGGAAGAGAAGGTGGCACAGCTTTTTATTGTGACGCCGGAAGGGCTTACTGGTTTTAGTACTGTAACAGAAGCAGGAACTGCCACCCAAAATGCGATAAATCAGTATCCTATTGGTGGATTCATCTATATGGAACAGAATCTCCAGACTCCGGAGCAGGTCCGTAAAATGATAGAGAATGCGCAGGCGTATTCTCATGAAAGAGTAGGGCTTCCATTGTTTATCAATGTGGACGAAGAAGGAGGAACCGTAACACGTTTCGGAAATAATCCGAATTTTAGTCTTGGGAAAATTAGTACTATGCAGGAGATTGGCGCAACAGGGGATGCGAAAAACGCATACGACGTGGGCATAAGAATTGGCAGCTTCCTGCATGAACTTGGATTTAATATGAATAACGCGCCAGATGCAGATGTTCTGACAAATCCAGCGAATACAGTAATTGGTTCAAGATCGTTTGGCACAGACTGCAATTTGGTGTCGGATATGGTTCTTTCTGAAATGAATGGGCTTGAGGAACAGATGGTGATCCCTGTGCTGAAGCATTTTCCTGGACATGGTGCTACAGAGGCAGATACGCATCAAGGTTATGCTTACACGACGAAAACATTAGATGAACTGATGTCCAATGAACTGATTCCATTTATAAATGGGATCAATGCCGGGGCAGAAGTAATTATGGCAGCACACATTTCCTGTCCGAATATTATAGGAGATGATACGCCGACATCATTATCAAAGATAATGCTTACCGACATTTTGAGAGGGCAATTGGGATATCAGGGAATTATTATTACGGATGCATTAAATATGGGAGCGATTGCAGAAGAATATACATCGGCTCAGGCAACGGTTCTGGCACTTCAGGCGGGAGCGGATATTCTGTTGATGCCTGAGAGCTTTCAGGAAAGCTATGCGGGTATTTTAGAAGCGGTAAATAGCGGAACACTGACGGAAGACAGAATCAATGAGTCAGTGAAAAGAATTATTGATTTAAAATTGAGTATAGAGGAGTAGAGGGATTCCCTTATTAATGGATGTAATATCGCAGGACAAGGCGAAAATGGAGAACGGCGTATGACCGTTCTCTATTTTTATAAGGATTAAAGATTTCTGCTATATCCAAAGGAGTCTCCGCAGTATGTGATAATTATTCAAAATAGTCTAATATTTCCTGCGGTGTTTTTGCGGCCATGGCAGTGGACAGAAAATTGGGTTTCAGGATGGTTCGCATAAGTTTCAATAAGATATTCGCGTTGTCTGTAGTGTCCAAAAATGAACATGCGACTACGACTTTTACAGGGTCCAATTTTTCTTTCCCGAATTTTACCGGCTCTTTTAAACGAACAATAGAAACGCCGGAATCCTTTGCACCGTCAGAAGGTGCGGCATGTGCCAGTGCAATATGCGGAGCAATTACGATATATGCTCCGTATTTTACGACGAGATCAATCATTGTATGCAGATAGTTGACGGAAATCAGCCTGTCCCATAGTAACAATTCTCCGGCAGAAATAATGGCTTCTTTCCAATCTAATACTTCTTTGTCCAATACAATCCGATCCAAAGAAAGCAGGGCGCGCAAAGATAGAAGCGAGTGGTCGCTTGCCGTATCTGGAGGGATGTGTGATTGATTCGCTTGGTGCTTCTGAATCTGAGATAGTTTTTCATGCAGATTATAAATGTCTTCTTCCATTAATAAAGCATTCACCACAACCGTAGGAATATCGAATTCCTTGATCGGCATAGTTGAGATAATCAAATCAATCGGATATTCTTCAATAATAGATTTGGCATTATGAATAGAGCAGGTAGCCATAATATTTAGCCGGAAGTGATGATTTAGTTGTGTGGATAGATAGTTGCTGGTAGCGATTCCGCCGTGGCAAATGACAACGACATTCGGGGAATCCATATTGTTTCTGTCCTTTTCCAGAGTGGCCAGAATATGCATTAAAATATAAGCAATTTCACCATCATTGAATGAAATATGCAAAGCATTTTCCAGAATGTAAATATGCTCTTTTAAGAACTGAAAATCCTGACGGTATTTTCGTTTTATCTCTGATAAATAAGGATTTTCTATGACAATATTCTTTTTTAACCGATTATAGCAGACGGAAATGTGAGCATTCAAATATTCGCTCAATGCAGTATCGCCAAGTAAATCATATTTGTAAAATTTAGAAACGGTGGTTAAAAACTCTTTGATGACCAGCGAAAATAATACTTCATTATAGGTGTTAGAAGGCTTTTCTGACACGATTTTATAATGCTGCATCCGATTCACAAAATAGAGAGACTCTGCATAGGATGCTGTTAATAAAGTACCTAGTTTGTGAAAGATGCATTCCGTAAAAAGCGTCAACTGTCCGTATGATTTAGTGTTTGTATTTTCTTCTGTATATAAAATCGGGAAGTCTGCCTGATTCCGCACAGTTATAATTAGCAGGATAATCACTACTTTATAAAAATCATAGTCTGTCATATGAATGTTTATTTTATCTTCTGCTTCCTCAACAATGGATTCAATCATATAACGGTATTTTTCTAATTTCATGTAGTTACATATATAACTGATGCATGGATTAGAAGGTGTGTTGATAAAATAGTCATGGATAATGTTCTGATCATCAAAAATTTTGAGCAGAAGATTACGCCGGTCTGTTTCAGAACATTTGACGGCAAAACCGTGGTATTTGTTTTCATGGAACTGTATATGAAAAGAATCTAAAAGTTTCTTGACTTCCTTCAAATCGGTGATGATAGTATTCTGGCTTACGCACAGGATATCATTAAAGTCAGAGGATCTAATGGGAGCATTGGAAATTAAAAAAATGACCGACATGATGGCCTGCCGCTCGGAACTGGATAATTTGTATTCGTAAAAAGACATGGTACGCAAAGATGTAATCAGATATTGTTTCATTTCTTCATTTATTCTGCATTTGAACTCTTTTCCGTCAAAAGAAAAATGTTCCCTTAAATCTAGTTTTATTAGATAATCACAGATTTCATCCCAGTAATTATACAGGGTTCGTGTTCCTACATGGAAAAAAGCAGACATATCATCCAGCTGCAGTGGTTTGCTGTCACTTAAGATTAGTTTCTTGAACAAATGAAATGTTTTTTTATTCATACGGTGCCTCCTCTGCTTTTTCATTATTATAACATTTATAAAAAATTCGTATGCACAAAATGTTTCAACAAAAATTGAAGCATTTTGGGCATGCGGCTGTATTTACAATCATTGACATGTTTCATAAAATTAAGAAAATAACTGGGCTTAATCTGCCCGATATTCCAGATACAATAGAACTACAATGAATGTCGACATTATTTAGAATTACAGGAGGTATAAGTCATGAGAAAAGTGAAAGCACTAGTGGCCTGCGGCGGTGGGATAGCCACTTCAACATTTGCAGCGGCAGAGATTGAGAAAATTGCAAAAGGAGTTGGAGTTGACGTTGCAATAACAAAGCATCCGCTGGCAGATGTTCCGGCTATTGCAAAAGAATATGATATTTGCTTTGTAACATCAAAATACGCGCAGGATATAGGAACTCCCATTATTCAGGTAAATGGATTGATTACCGGAATTGGAGAGGAAGAGGCGATAGAGCGTATTGAAAAATCATTGAAGGAAGTAAATGCGCAGATTAATGGTTAGGTTTTCTAAAAGTTAGGAGGATAAAGTATGTCGATTATTAACAGTATCGTTCAATTTGTTATGGATATAGGCGGGGGAATATTTTTACCATTTACAATTACAGTTCTTGGATTGATTTTTAAGATCAAACCGTTTGATTCATTGAGAAATGGATTGCGTGTAGGCGCAGGTTTCCTGGGAATCAACGTAATTCTTAATATGTTAGTATCCGGATTGCAGCCGGCAATTGATTATTATTCTACAAAGGGCAGTGGATTTACCGTTGTAGATATTGGATGGGAAGGTCTGTCTGCGGTTGCCTGGTCAACGTCCTTTGCCCTGCTGATTGTTCCGCTGGGAATGATTTTAAATTATGTATTGATTAAGATTCGATTTACAAAAACAATGGATATTGATATATGGAATTATTTTCATATGATACTTGGAGCATCTATGATGTATTACGTATTAAAACTTGCGGGAGTAGCAGCTGTTCCGGCTTATACTATTTCCGTTATCTTTGGATTGCTGACTTTGGTAGTTGTATTGAAATATGCTGATTGGATTGCGCCCAGATGGCAGGAATACTATGACCTGCCGGGAACGACCTGTTGTAACAACGATGCGATTTATATTTGGGTGATTAATCAGATCACATGTTTTGTACTGGATAAGATTCCGGGAATTAATAAAATCAAGATTAAAGGGAAATGGCATTCAGACAGATTGGGAGCTGTTGGTGAGTCTTCTGTATTGACATTTTTTGTAGGTATTATTTTATCGTTGATCACACATCAGAATCTGGCAAATACTTTGAGCATGTCGGTTACTTTATCGGCGGCAGTTATTTTAATGCCGAAGGTTGTTGGCCTGCTGATGGAAGGTATGCTGCCGATTACAAAGGCTGCACGTGCATATTTTAAAGGTAAACTTGGCGATGACTATGATATTTATATCGGTATGGATGAGGCTCTGTGTCTGGGAGATGAAACTGGTATTCAGCTGGTTGGCATCATGATTCCGATTACGATTGCCATTGCATTTTTACCGGGAATCTCCATGTTTCCACTGTCTTCTTTGGGCTCCATGATTTATTTTACCTGTGGATGTGCTCTGTTTGCGAAGGGAGATATGTTTAAGACACTGGTATCTACAATTATGGTAATGATTTATAGATGTTATATTAATAGCTGGATTGCACCGGTTGTTACACAGCTTGCATTAAGTGCAGGATTTGTTTCTACAACAGCGACGCTCGTTTCGGGCAGCAGCTCTGCGGAATTCAACTGCGTATTGGTAGGTATTTTAGGTAAGATTCTGAATGTATGGTAGAAAGCAAAACGTTATGAAAGTTTATCATGTAAGTGAAAAAGTGAAAAAAATATATATTGCAACAGGAATTTTCTTTCTGATGCTTGCGGCAGCAGTGTTGATCTTGAGACCGGTACCATATGCGAAAACAAATTTAAATATTACATTTTATATATTTGTAATTGGTCTGGCTTACCTGCATATAACGAGGCACCGTACTTTTCAACTGTATGTGGATGATTCCGAGATATATTGTTATAACGGCTTATTGAATGTAAAGCATATTCCACTGAGCATTATTGAAAAAATTGAATATAGACCTAATGCAAGAATACTGATTTACACGAACATAAAGAATCGTACATATAGACTTTTAAATGTGATAACAGAGGATGATCTGATTGAATTTCTGGCCTGTATTAAGAGAAAAAAGAAAACGATTCAGATTATATGTTTAGATGAACCAGTTAGAGAGAAAGAAGAGGTGCGGGAAAGTGAGTAAATTGTTTGTTATTGAGGGCAGTGCTGAAACATGGCAGGAAGCATTGCGAATCACATCTGGTATTCTGATGGAACAGGGCTGTGTCTGCGATGATTTCTATGAAAGCTGTGTAGAGCGTGAAATAAATTATCCTACAGGGTTGACAGAGCTTTGTCCGATTGCCATTCCGCATACCTCAAAGGAGTATGTGAAACAGGAAGCTGTATGTGCCTTGAAGCTGGCTGGTCCGGTAGAATTTCGTCGAATGGATGACAGTGAAGGCATTGTACAGGTGAAATATGTTTTGAATTTAGCCTTTCTGGATGATAATGAACACCTCGAACTGATTTCAAGAATTATTCACTGCATTAAGGATACAGAGTTTGTTGAAAAGATGGACCGCATGTCAATCGAAGAATTAGAAGTGTTTTTAAAAGATAAGTTTTTAAAAAAATAAGGAGATTTTAATTATGTGGACAGAAGAGTTATTTCATACAGGGAAACCAGTAATTGGCATGATTCACTTGTTGGGAATGCCTACGGATCCGAAGTATGATCCTGACGGAGGAATTCAGAAAATTTTAGATACGGCGAGAAGAGATCTGCACGCATTGCAGGATGGCGGCATTGATGGAGTACTGTTCTGCAATGAATTCTCCATTCCATATACGGATAATGTAAAGCCTGTTACGATTGCGGTTATGGCCAGGATTATTGGTGAACTTATGGAGGAGATTAAGGTCCCACACGGAGTGTGCGTCGCCATGGATCCGTTGAAAGGATACGATCTTGCAGCAGCCGTAGAAGCAAAATTTATCCGGCAGACTATCCATGGAACAACGGCTGGTGTGTACGGTATCACAAATGTTCAGCCGGGAGAAGTAGAAAGACACAAGGTAGAAGTGGGATGTAAGGATATTAAGACATTAACTCCGGTGATCCCGGAGGGAACAGAGCAGGTTGCCAAGAGACCTATTGAGGAGGTGGCGAAAACATTGTGCTTTAATGTGAATCCAAGTGCATTGTTGATTTACAGCAATACGCCTGGTTCCAGCATTGATGTTGCTCAGGTTTCCAAGGTGAAAGGCGTTACGGATACTCCTGTGTTTGCAAGCAATGGAGTAAAACCGGAAACCGTGAAGGATATTCTGGCAGTGGCGGACGGATGTATTGTGGGAACAGGAATCAAAGTGGATGGTAAATTTGAGAATCCGGTAGACCCTGAGCGGACAAAAGAATTAATGGCAAATGCAAGAGAAGCCAGAGGAGAGAGTTAATGAAGATTAGTCCATCGATTGCATCGGCAGATATTTTGAGAATTGCAGATGAGGTGCAGTTTACGAATCAGTATTTTGATGATATTCATCTGGATGTGGCAGATGGGATTGCTGTGGGAGAGATTTCATTTGGAATTCAGATGTGCCGAAGAATCTGTGAGATTGCAACGCTGCCTATATCCCTTCATCTGGAAGTAAGCAATCCGCTTCAGTATGTGGAGCAGGTGAAGCAGGGCAATTTTGACATGGTATTTATTCAGGTGGATTGTCTGATGAATGCAAAAGAAGTCGTTGGCATCTATCGGGCAAATGCAATACCTGTCGGTATTAATCTCAGTAACCTTGATCTGGAGCGGGAGGACTTGAGGGAATTGTTGGAGATGACAGGGCATGTGCTGATAAATACTACCTATCATAACGATATTCGCCAGAGCCTGAGACGGGAGATGCTGGATTATGCAATCCGTTTAGCTAATGAAACAGAGCATAAAGTATGGATTGACGGAGCGATAAATTGGGATATCATAAAAGAAATCCAGAATTCTAATATTTATGCGGCTGTTATGGGAAGAGCAGTATTTTCAGATAAGGCAAATGCAGTCAGGGAAAAGAAGAATTTGTTTGGATAGAGTGATAAATAAATTATATAACACAAATCCAGGCAGATAAGGTGAAACCGGCTTCCACTGTGGGGCCGGTTTCGTTACAGGTAATATGTCTTTACAGGTGAGATTACAGTTTGATATCAAGATGGAAGTATTTTTCATTGACGATCTCAACGGGCATCTTTCTGCCTGTCCATAATTCGAAGGAGGCAGCACCCTGAAACAGCTGCATATATAAGCCGCCTACAACCGGGCAGCCATATTCTTTTGCCATCTGAATCAGTTTCGTTTCATATGGATGGTAGATCGCATCGGTTACAATGAGACCCGGATGAAAATAGGATGGATCAGCTATCAGGCATTTGTCTGTATCAGGGGCCATTCCCACATTGGTTGCATTAGATAATATATCACTGTTCTGTATAGATGTCCTGAGTGCAGAATCATCTTCCAGCGGATGCACGGTAATCCTGCAATCTGTACGTTGATTCAGAACCTCAGCCGTCTTTTCCACATGAGTATAAAATTCATCTGCACGGTTAAAGACATGAATTTCCGATGCCCCGTCGTAAGCTGCCTGGGCCAGAATGGCGGTTGCCGCTCCACCTGCTCCAAGGAGTGTAATGACTTTATCTTTGATATCGTATCCGGAAGCGCGAATGCCTTCCACATAGCCGATTCCGTCGGTGGTGTGTCCAGTAAGGACGCCGTTGTCATTGACGATAGTATTTACGGCACCACAGATTTGGGCGACGGGGGAAAGTTTATCCGCGAGCTGACACATCCGGTTCTTGTCAGGCATGGTAATATTCCAGCCGCGTACATTCATTGCTTTGAAGCCTTCGATCGTCTGCTCTAAAGTTTCTAATCCTACATTAAATGCTACATATACATAGTCAAGTCCTGCCTGTGCCAGTGCTTCATTCTGCATGGAAGGGGAAATGCTGTGTTCAATGGGGCTGCCGATTAATCCGATCAGCTTTGTTTTGGCTGTGATTTCTTTTTTCATCTGTTTCATCTCCTTATGCTTTTATTATAACCATTCCCCATATTTTTGCAAATTCTATCTTGGAATGAAATGGAAGAAAGACAGATATTTATTGATAAAAGGCTGGGAATTTTCGGTAAAAAAGGGTATACTGGTAATACAATAGTCAGGTCTGAAAATTTTTTGAAATTTTCGATGACAAGATGAAAAATAGGAGGATTTTATTATGGCTACACCGCATAATGCTGCCAAGATGGGCGATATTGCAGAGACCATTCTTTTACCGGGAGATCCGCTTCGCGCGAAGGTGATTGCGGAGACTTATCTGGAGGATGTGGTACAATTTAATAGTGTGAGAAATATGTTCGGATATACAGGAACATATAAGGGAAAGAAAGTGTCCGTGATGGGTACGGGTATGGGTATTCCATCTATCGGAATCTACAGCCATGAGCTGATTCATTTTTATGGGGTAAAGAACCTGATCCGTGTTGGCTCCTGTGGCGGCACTGTAGAGAAGGCTAAGGTTGGAGATGTTATCATGGCTCAGGGAGCGTGTACTAACAGCAGCTATGCACATCATTATCAGCTTCCGGGAACGATGTGCGCAATTGCGGATTATGGTCTGCTCAAGACTGCCCAGGAGATCGCGGAGGAGAATGGAGTAAGATGGCATGTGGGCAACATCCTGTCTTCCGATGTATTCTATACGGAGACTCCTGAGTGGAAGAGCTGGGCGAAAATGGGCGTGCTCGGCATTGAGATGGAGAGCTTTGCACTGTACTGTGAAGCAGCGCGTGCAGGAGTGAAAGCGCTGGGTATTTTTACCGTATCTGATTCCATGATAACCGGAGAAGAAACTACTGCTGAGCAGAGACAGAATGATTTTAAACAGATGATGGAAGTTGCTCTTGAGACAGCAATCCGAGCATAGGCTTTTAAAGGAGAAGACAGATGGCATTGAAACCAACCGTATTGCTTTACAATTTTACAGACAAAAGACGAAGGAATAAGGTAAGTACGTACTGTGCCATGCATGGAATCCGTGTAAGAGCGGTGGAGAGGACAAGCTATGAAAAACCGCTTCTGACGCTGGTTGATAAAGAAGCGGAGGTATTGTTTGAAGGAACCGCTGCGCTGACAGTGGGCGAAGAAGGAGAGAGGGAACAGGCGCCGGAGCAGATGGATTTTGCAGATGAGATGCTTGTCATGTGCAATGTAGGCAGCCAGATGAATCCGTTCCTGTCCTATCTCCGAAAGGAGAAGGTCATTGTTCCGCTGAAAGCTGTGCTGACGCCAACCAATCAGTTCTGGAACTCAGTGGAGCTGTATACGGAGATCAGGCAGGAACATGAACAGATGGCAGGGCAGAGATAGTGGAGCAGATGAAAGAGAGTAACGAAGAATATCAATTGAATGGAATCCGCTATATCTTACAGGAATCTCAGCAGGTACAGGTAGCTGGCTGCGAGGAGCTGACGGGAGATGTGGTGATTCCCAAAGAGGTAGAAGGGCATCCGGTGACAGGTATGGCGCCGTATGCCTTTTCTGCGGGAAAAATAAGCAGCCTGCGCCTTCCAAAATCTATGGAGAAGGCTGGGAAATATGTGTTTTACCGCTGCTTTTCGCTGAAGAAGCTGTGCTTTAGCGATGCCTTTATGGATATTGGAGCAGGGGCATTTACCGGCTGCAGGCTGCAGGAGCTTGAGATTGATTTCTACCGGGGAGAGAGGTCCTGCCTAAAGTTCATTGCAGATGAGATACGGTATGCACTTTGGGTAACGATGCGTTATCATCGTCCGGATGGCCGGATAGATATAGCGAAGGTGGTCTTTCCGGAGCATTATGAAGAGGCGGTGGAGAATACACCGGCAAGAATTGTAGAGACTCACTATCACGGAGTGGGTGGTTACTATAGACAGAGTTTCTATAATAAGGAACTGAATTATAAAGAATATGATTCTTTGTTTCCATTAGCATTGGCTCAGGAAGAAGAGGACATACTGATTGATATAGCCGCATACCGGCTTCAGTTTCCTTACCAGCTTAAGCAGGCTGCAGAAGAAGCGTACAGGGATTACCTGATGAAGCATATGGAGAAGGCGGGGCAGCAGTATGTGGTTCGTGAGGATATGTCTATGCTGCGATTTTTCGGGCAGGAGAAGCTGTGGAACGAAGAAGCGATGGACCAGGCGATCGAAAAGGCCTCCGAAGAAAAGAAGCTGGAAGCCCTGAGTCTTCTGATGGATGAAAAACGGAGATTATTTCCGAAAAAACGAAAAATATTTGATTTGTAGGGATGTAAATAGATGACAGATGTACAGGAGAATCTGGAAGCAGTCTGCAGGGAGATTCTGGTAAATGCAAGAAATGAACTGTATCTGCGGATGCGTTTTATGGATGTGGCGCTGTCAGGCTTTGTCTATGCGCCGGATATGAATATAAATAGAATCGGAACGGATGGTTTTTGCATGTATTATCAGCCACAGGAAATTGGGGGGTTATACCGCACGGACCGGATCATGGTCAACCGACTTTATCTCCATACGGTACTTCACTGCATTTTCCGGCATTTAATCCGACGAAACGGAAGAGAGAAATGGCTGTGGAATCTATCCTGTGATATTGCGGCAGAGTCCATGATCGACAGTATGCAGCACCGGGCAGTCAGGCGGCCCCAGGCCTGGATTAGGCAGGATATTTACCGGCGTCTGCGAAAAGAGATGCAGGTTTTGACGGCGGAGAAGATTTACGGGGCATTTACAAGATGGGAGCTTCCGGAGCGGAAGCTTCAGCAGGTTATGGCGGAATTCTGTGTCGATGACCATAATCGCTGGCCGGAGGATGATGATCAGAATAAAAAGAACCAGATTGAGAATCAGAGGAAGAATCAATCCGAGCAGATAGAAACGGATATGGAGACATTTTCCAAAGAGGGCTCTTCAGATTCAGGAGATCTGCTTAAGCAGGTGAAGGTGGAGAATAAGGAGCGGTTTGACTATCGGCAGTTTCTGAGGAAATTTTCTGTGCTGAAGGAAGAGATGACCATTGATGAGGACAGCTTCGATTATGGCTTTTACAGCTACGGATTGCGCTTATATGGAAATTTGCCTTTAATTGAGCCTCAGGAGTGGAAGGAAGTGCAGAAGATAGAGGAATTTGCCATTGTCATAGATACCTCCATGTCCTGTTCCGGTGAGCTGGTGAAGAAGTTTCTGGAAGAAACCTATGCGGTACTTGGAGAGAACAACAGCTTTTTCAGAAAGGTCAATATCCACATTATTCAGTGCGACGAGACGGTAAAAGAGGACAGGCTGATTACCGGTGAGGAAGAGCTGAAGGCATATATGGAGGATCTGACGCTAAAGGGTGAGGGCGGGACAGACTTTCGGCCGGCATTTGAGTATGTGAACAGGCTGATAGAAGAGAAGAAATTTATCGGGCTGAAGGGCCTGATTTATTTTACCGACGGTCAGGGCATATATCCGGCAAAAAAGCCGCCTTACGAGACCGCATTTGTATTTATGAAGGAAGATTATGAGGATGTAAATGTTCCGGTATGGGCCATGAAGCTGATACTGGAGGAGGAAGAAGTAGGAAGCAGGAGGGATGGATATGGATATTAAGCGTGCAAAGCAGGAGATTAAAGATGCCATCAGGGCATATCTTATTAAGGATGAGAGCGGAGAATATCTGATTCCGGCAATCCGTCAGCGTCCAATCCTTCTGATGGGACCTCCGGGCATTGGAAAGACCCAAATTATGGAACAGATTGCCAGAGAGTGCGGCATTGGGCTGGTGGCATATACTATTACACATCATACCAGACAGAGTGCGGTGGGATTGCCATTTATCCGGGAAAAGCAGTATGGTGGGAAGACTTATTCGGTTACAGAGTACACCATGAGTGAGATCATAGCCTCTGTTTATGAGAAAATGGAGCAGACGGGGCTGAAGGAGGGAATCCTGTTCATCGATGAGATCAACTGCGTGTCAGAGACCCTTGCGCCGACCATGCTGCAGTTCTTGCAGGGCAAGACCTTCGGAAATCAGAGAGTGCCGGAAGGATGGATCATTGTGGCTGCAGGCAATCCGCCGGAATATAATAAGTCTGTGCGGGAGTTTGATACAGTAACGCTGGATCGTATTAAAATGATGAATGTGGAGGAAAATTATCTGGTGTGGAAGGAGTATGCCTACCAGGCAGAGATTCATCCGGCAATACTGTCTTATTTAGAAATCCGCAGAGATTATTTCTACCGTATGGAGACGACGGTGGATGGAAAAATGTTTGTGACGGCCAGGGGCTGGGAGGATCTGTCGCAGTTTCTGTATGCCTGTGAAATGATTGGAAAGAAGGCTGACAGAGAGGTGGTGCATCAATATCTGCAGCACTGGAAGATTGCTAAAGATTTTGCAAATTATCTGGAGCTGTACGAGAAATACAAGAAAGATTACGGGCTTGACCGAATTGTGGACGGAGTCTATACAAAGGCGGCAGTAGAACGGGTGAAGTGCGCGTCCTTCGACGAGCGGCTTAGCGTTGTGGGAATGCTGATCGGCAGGCTGAACGAACGGTTTCGGAGCGCCTATGTGGAGGATGTATTTACCACCAGACTTTTTGGTTATTTAAAGCAATATAAGACCTGCCGGAATCTGGAGAAGGTGGCCGAACAGGAGCAGGCGGACTATGAAAAGCTCAGGAAGGCAGAGCAGCTTTCCAGGCTGGACAATCAGATATGGAACAGAGTGACAGAGACTCTGGAGCAGTATCAACTGCTGATTCAAAAGGAAGGTCTGAACGGAGACGAAGCATTTGACCGGGTACGGGAAGAATTTCAGAAGACGGCACAGTGCCGGGAAGAGTTGGAAGAGCGGGCAGCAGAAGGATTGGAGCACGGTTTTGATTTTATGGAGGATGCCTTTGGCGATAGTCAGGAGATGGTGTCTTTTATAACCGAGCTTAATACCGGATATTACAGTATCTGGTTTTTACGGGAAAATGATTGCGGCCGGTATTATAAATATAATAAAGGCCTCCTGTTTGATGAGAGACAGGAAGCCATATTAGAGCAGCTTGACGCAATTGAGGATAACCTGAACACAGGAATTAAAGGATAGAGAGAATTAGTCCTGCTATAACGGAAACAGCATAAAGAAGACCTACGATGGACAGGTTTTCTCTTTGATTCTTATTGACCTTAAACAGTACGATTAATCCTATGCCGGCATTTGTGCAGAGACCAGTGGTGACGGAGGCAAATGACAGCGCCCCGTTTAAGTACAGCTCGGTCAAGAGCACGGATGCGGCACAGTTGGGAATGAAGCCTATAATGCCGGTGAGAAATGGCTGAAGGATACTGCCGCTTAACAGGAAGGTGGAAACCGTATCCAATCCTGCCAGGGAGATCAGGAGATTTAAAATTCCTGAGAAAATAAAAATGTATCCCAACAGCTTGAGCGTATGATTCAATGCAGGCTTTAGAATCCCGTGATGGTCATGGCATCCGCAGTGGTCGCACAGATCGCCGATATGCTTTGCTGAAGAAATCTGTTTCGCAAAGAAGAAATCTGCCACGTAGCCGGCAATCACGGCAATAATCAGCTTTGTGACCAATAAGCGCCAGATGGCTGCCGCATTGCCGGGATGTCCCAGCAGGATAATAACAGCTTCGTCTGAGGTTGCTAAGAATACAGCAAGCAGAGTTCCCAGAGAAACGACTCCGCTGGAGTACAGATTGGCAGTCATAACCGAGAATCCGCACTGCGGTATACAGCCGAAGATGGCGCCGACGACCGGACCTGCTTTATTAAGTTTTGTAAGGGTATTATTAACAAACGCCGTTGAATAATGCTCCAGAGCCTCAATCAGAAGGAATGCCGCGAACAGAAAGGGCAGCATACGCACGCTGTCCAGAACAGTATCCAAAAGCACATCTAAGAATAAGTCCATAATAACCTGCTTTCTGTAATTTTTATATTTAAACACGTACCAAATATCTTAACAATTTACCGAATGAATGTCAAATGAAATATATGACAGTGTTCTATAATTCTTTTAGTATATAAAGATAGCTTTTCATATACTCTTATGATATACTGTCATTATGTGAAATTTATCGAAAAGGAGAGGAAGAGATGGGCATCAATGATATACTTACAAAGATTAATGATGTGATGTATACCTATATACTCATCATAATGCTGGTGGGAGCCGGTGTTTATTTTACGATCAGAACCAGAGTGGTACAGCTTCGCCTGTTAAAGGACGGAGTGAAATCTATGCTTGAGAGGTCGGATGAAGTAGGAGAGGATGGTAAGAAGAAGGTATCCTCTTTTCAGGCGCTGATGATATCTACGGCATCCCGGGTCGGCACAGGTAATATTGCGGGTATTGCAACGGCAATTGCGGCAGGAGGACCGGGAGCGGTATTCTGGATGTGGCTGATGGCAGTTCTGGGAGGTGCATCTGCATTTGTAGAGAGTACACTGGCGCAGATTTATAAGGTTAAGAAGGACGGGCAGTTCCGCGGAGGTCCTTCCTACTATATGGAGAAGGCGCTTGGCAAACGGTGGATGGGAGTTCTGTTCTCGATACTGCTGATTATCTGTTTTGCCTATGGATTCAATGGATTACAGTCTTATAATATGTCTTCGGCGATGGAGTATTATATTACAAATTATACAGAGACCAGAGTGCCGATGATTTTGGGATTGATACTCGCAGTGCTGACGGGCCTGATTATCTGGGGCGGAGTTCACCGAATCGGCTTTATCACTTCTGTTATCGTTCCGATCATGGCCTGTTTTTATATCCTGATTGGGATTGTAACTATGATTCTGCATGTCACAGAGCTGCCGGGAGTTTTTGCCGTGATTTTTAAAAATGCATTTGATTTCCGGGCAATGGCAGGGGGCATGGCGGGAAGCGCCGTGGTCATTGGTATTAAGAGAGGTCTGTTCTCCAATGAAGCAGGTATGGGTAGCGCTCCGAATGCATCTGCTTCTGCAGAAGTTGACCATCCGGTTACTCAGGGATTGGTGCAGGTTATATCCGTATTCATTGATACGCTGCTGATCTGCTCCAGCACAGCCATGATGCTTTTGGTGTCAGGAGTTCAGGGAGAGAGCGGTGTGCTGGACGGTATTCCGTATGTGCAGGCAGCAATCAGTGCGAACGTCGGAAAATGGGGAATCCACTTTATTACCTTCTCCATATTTGCCTTTGCATTCAGCAGTGTGATCGGTAATTACTATTATGCGGAATCCAATATCCTGTTTATCAAAGACAGCAAAGTGCTGCTGAACATATTCCGCGTAACCTGCTGCATTGTAGTATTTTTTGGAGCGCAGGCAGATTTTACTCTGGTATGGAATATTGCGGACATTACTATGGGAGCAATGGCAATCGTCAACATCATTGCAATCTTTTTGCTGAGTGGAATTGCGATGAAGGCATTGAAGAATTATGAAGCTCAGAGAAAGACCGGCAGAAAGCCGACTTTTAAGGGCGAAGATATTGGTGTGAAAGACACAGTGTGGAAATAGAACCTGGCTGTAATAGAATCTGGATGTGACTAAACGGATATAAAAATGGGACGCTGCAGAGAATGCACGTCCCATTTTTGTTAAGCCTTAAAGCTCCACAAATACTTCTTTGCCCAAACCACAGATCGGGCATACCCAATCATCCGGAATATCTTCAAATGCCGTGCCGGGCTCAATACCGCCGTCAGGGTCTCCCAGCTCCGGATCATAGATATAGCCACATGGCTCACATAGGTATTTTTTCATAGCTGCACCTCCTCGAGATAAAATTATTATGCTCGGTTGCAGGGAAAATATTTGTGTAAGCTGAAAACCTGCCAAATAATTTAGTGTTTAGCAGGGGTTTAAATTAAAGAAGGAATGACAGTTAAGTATTTTCATCTGTTGCAGGCGGCGTCGGATATTGAACCAGTGTCAGGATAATATAGCATAATTCCGCATCGTTTACTGATATTTCAAAAGGTTCTGTTAATATGGATATATGTTCTCTTAATAGTGTGAACATAGACTGATTCTGTTTTATATATTCTTTCTCATTGTCAAAAACAACTTTTTGGTCACAGATACAGCGTTCCAGCATGAAGCCAAGATGCAGGAGCAAAGACAGATGGAGTTCTCTGTTATCGGCAATCTGTGGCAGGTTTAATGAGATTAAAAATTTTTCTGAATACTGGACAGAAGCAGCGGGGTTCAGATGTAGTACGCTCCTGGACAGGAACTTTAAGCATTCATCCTGTACCGTATCTGTCGCATCGTCTTTTGTGACAATGCTGGTATACTCGGTAAGTGATTTGTTCAAAAAATCAATAAAATTTTTTTTGCCTGGCGCTGAAATCAGGCTGGATATGTGAAAGAACGGAATATCCAGTGAAATCTCCATGTTGCCTATGCATGCCAGCAAATAAAACTGGGAACGGATTTCCTGATACTGAGGCGAGTTGTCTATAATATCGGAAATGGATACTGCCAAAACCTGAATTCCGCTGATATTATTCTGAAACAGCTCCTGCTCGATCATCGCCTGAAAGGCGATACTCGTACCCAGACCAGAAGCACACATTGTAAGTATGGCAGGAGTCTTGGACGTGTTTTCGCCACGGGGCAGTTCCGTAGGTTTGTTGACCATATAGTTGTTGTACACGGAATTGATGTTGGCATCCCGGCTGAGAAATGTATGTGTAATATCTAGGGCCATCAATGTTGTTACATTGGGAATTGCCCGTACAGGAATGCCCGTCTCAAGGGTAAGCTTCTCGTCAAATGTTGTCAGAGATCCCATGTCTACCAGGAGAAGCACTCCTTTTTCACGATTGGACGTGAGCACTTCTCTGCGAACATTCTGGTAGGTTTCCGGAATTCCCTGTTCCAAAGGGACATCTACGGCCTTGACCAGATTGCATTCCATCAGACGGTTGCATACATTCGCAATACTGGAGGCAGTACTCTCTCCGTGTGCGACAATAATAAGGCCTGGCCGTTCCTGATAGGATGTATCCCGCATATTGGAAAGAATCAGCGCGATCAGATATTCTTCATCTTCCGAAATGTGAATATTAAAATGATTTTCAAAGCGGGAAACCATCTTTTGTGCAGCCGCAATTTCTTTGGACGCAGTTTGCTTGAGCGTGGAAATTTCTATTTCCGTAATACGCTTATGTGAGGCCATGCGTTCGAGCAGGAATTTAAAATGAAATGAAAGAACCAGGATATTTTTCTGATTCACTTCCAATCCGAGCTCTGCAAAGGCAGTTTGGGCAACATCAGTAGTAAAATCGACCACCTCCCGCCCGACGACTTTGTACATTTCCTCTCTGTGCAGATTCTGGTCGTAGAAGCGTTTCAGGATATCATCACAGTATGCCTGGATATCATCGGATAATTCTTCGTTCATCTGTTGACTGCTATAGCCATTGGAGGCAAAGCTGTCGATACGTTTCATCAGGTTGCGGTAGGCCTCTTCATCGTATAGCTTGTTGTAATGACAGGGCTTTCTGTCGGCTGAAAAGATCGTATATTTGGTGTTATATCGGCTTGGATAGGACAGGGTCTCTTCAGAAATGTTCTGATGATAGTAATTTCTGACTGCAGGTGACAGAAGATCAAAAGAAACCATGAGCTCTTCCTGGTTGCTGGTGTTGTTTAAATAAGATCTTGCGCACAGAACCTTGATTTCCGAGGACAGCTGTCCGATATTTTCCGTAAATGGATAAATACAAAGTGCTTTAATAATTTTGGTATTAACAACATAGGATTTTAAAGTTGCGCTGGATTCCCGGACAAAGATATGTTCAATGATAGCAAGCTTCTCATCCATACTTTTTTCACGGTAGGGAGGAAGCGTGATCGTCAGAGGAATCCTTCGGGTAAATGTTTTGAGTAAAACATTTTTGGGATCTTCTGTCGTGGCGCCGATAATGCGTACGGAAGCCTTCCGCATATTAGAGCTTTCTCCAAGCTTCCGATAACAGCCGGTATCCATCAGATAAAAAAGCAGTTCCTGGCCTTCTGGAGGAAGTCGGTGAATCTCGTCAAGAAAAAGAATGCCTCCGCTGGCCTGTTCTACTAGTCCTGCGCTTTCCTGAAGGGCACCTGTAAAAGCCCCCTTTACATGTCCAAATAAATGGGACATCAAAAGCTGTGGATTATGGTAATAATCGGAACAGTTGAACTCTACAAAAGGGAAATCCTTCTTTTTCTTTTTTAATTTTTCCAATCCGAAATTATACATTGTACGGGCAAAGAGTGTTTTGCCGGTTCCGCTCTCGCCGATGAGAAGCGTATGCAATCCGTTGGGAGGATATACAATGGCAGCTTTTGCTTTTTCTATTTGAGTTTTCAGGCTCCCATCATGACCAATCAATCCATCAAAAGCGCATATGGGATCATCTGATTGGTCTGCGGGTGTAACTGCGGCAAAAAAATCATCGACGGAGTAGACGTATCTGAAATTATTTTTTGAAACACGGGAACGTATTAAATCCGCAGGCATAAAGTGAACGGGACGGCTGTCAATTTTAATGAGCTTTTTTTGAGAGACTAATTTATTGAGATATGCACTGGCATTGGCACGGTTAATATCAAAACGCTTTTCAATCTCAGATGCGGTTACGCCACAGAGACGATGATCGGTCAACATCTCGGCCAGCCGGGCATCGTCAATGGTTTGCAGGACATATTCAAGTATCTTAGTTTCATTCATATTATTCACAAGCCTTTCAATCAGATAAGTGTTTTTTCAGTATCTGGTAAAGAGAAGTACGGTTCTCTGCCTGCCTGATTTCGGACAGTGCATCGGTATCAGAAAACAGACCGACAATTTTCTGGAGAATCGTTAACTGATCATTAGAACCGCAAACGGCCAGCAGGAATACAATATCTACCATAACATCGCGCTCGCCGTCTCCCATTTCTTTAAAAGCAACCGGGTTTTTTAGTGTGGCGACCAAAACCCGCGGCTCTAAAACATAGTCCCGTTCTATTGCATGTGGAACTGCAACTTTCATAATATTGGTTGGGAGACCGGTCGGATAAATCCGTTCCCTGCGAATAACGGCGTCGCCATAGCCCTGCTTTACATATCCCCGGGAGTGCAGCTCATCTGAAAGTGAATGGAGAAGGGTCTCTGAATCGGGGGCCTCTACATCCATAAAAATCAAACCTTCATCCAGTAAGTCTTCAATTTTAAATTTGTCCATAATACTCTCCTTTATTCATTGTTTTTTACCCAGAGGTAATGATACATATTGATCTATTACAGAGCAAAAATCATGCCAAAAAGTGTTTGGAATCTTGAAATGGATAAAGTTTTACGTATTATAGCATAAAACAGATTTGGTTTCAGTGAATCTAAACACTAATTAAACACTATCCCGGCTAAAATATACCGTTTCAAAATAGTGTATATCGTATGTGAAATACTGTCAAAATGGGGCGTTTTGAGGAGATACAGAAAATTGGCACGGCTTTTGCTGTATTGATAGGCATCAGGACTGAATGCCTAAAAATGGTGAAAGGGCAGATCAGAAGTATATTTTAGGAAGGAGAAACGTGTATGAAAACAATTATTGTAGCGTGTGGCGGAGGCATTGCAACATCAGCAACTACAGCTACGAAAATCAACGGGCGTCTGGAGGACATGGGGTTATCCGGAAAAGCAAAGGCAGAAGCGGTCGATATTAAGTCTCTGGATATGTTTATTAACAATGCAGATCTTTATGTTTCGATCACGCCTATGGCACGTGGAATGCAGGAATACCCGATTCCGACCGTCAGCGGAATCCCGTTTCTGACCGGCATCGGTGCAGATCAGGCAATGCAGCAGATCGTTGAGCTTTTGAAGCTGTAGAAAACCAAGTTAATTCAACATAAGAAAAAGAAAGGAATAAGAGAATTATGGAAGCATTACAAATTGTATTTCAAAGCATTCTTGACATGGGCGCAGCCGTGTTTCTGCCGATTGTCATTTTTATCATTGGTCTGGTTGTAGGTCTTAAACCGGGCAAAGCAATTTCAGCAGGATTGACGCTGGGCGTTGCCCTGACAGGTATCAATCTGGTAATCAGCTACATGAGTGAAACGGTTGGTGTTGCCGCGCAGAGCTTTGTAGAGAGCACAGGGGTTCAGCTTACTGCACTGGATATGGGATGGGCGCCGGCCCTGGGACTTTGCTGGTCATGGAAGTATGCGTTCGTAATGTTCCCGGTTCAGATTGGCATCAACGTGCTTATGCTGGTACTCGGCTGGACAAAGACACTGAATGTGGATATGTGGAACGTTGCAAATAAAATTTTCACAGCATTCATCGTATCCTCTGTAACAGGAAGTTCAATCATAGGATTTGCCGTGGCCATTGTGCAGATTGTTCTTGAGCTGAAAAATGCAGATGCCACAAAGAATCAGATTACAGAGCTTACAGGCGTTCCGGGTGTTGCGATGCCTCATCCGATGTTCCTGAGTAATATTTTCTTCTATCCATTTGCACAGCTTTTGGACAAGATTCCATTCTTCCGCTATGAGCTGAATGCGGCAACTTTGAAGCAGAAGATTGGTATTTTTGGAGAGAATCATGTGCTTGGGTTTATTGTAGGAACCATTGTCGGTCTGGTCGGCGGACAGGGAGTTGGAGCATTGCTTACCGGTGTACAGGCAGGTACTGCGCTCACCTTGTTCCCAATGGTTTCCAAGCTGTTTATGACAGCTCTGACACCTATTTCAGATGCTGCCAATGAATTTATTAAGAAGAAATTCCCTGGCAGAGAGATGGCGATCGGTTTGGATTGGCCTATCCTTGCCGGCAATCCGGAAATTTGGGTTGCAATTATCTTTACAATTCCGGTTGCGCTGATTGTTGCATTGGTTCTTCCGGGAAATACGACACTTCCATTTGGTAATTTGATGAACGTATGTGTCTGCGCGGCAGCATTTGTAGCATGCAAGGGCAATATGTTAAAAATGATTGCTACTTCATGGATCATGGTTCCGGTTCTCTGCTGGTCAGCTTCTGACTTCGCACCAATGCTGACAGAGCTTGCTATCTCTACCGGTTCTGCGGATATCCTTGTTGAAGGACAGCAGCTTGCATGGTGGGGAATGGATATCGCTGAAATCCGGTGGATGATCGTAGAAGTTCTCAGAGGAAATATCGGCGGTATTGCAGTATTGATCGCATTCATCGCGCTTGCAGTATATTATTTCAAGGCGCAGAAGAAGGAAGAGCATGCGGCCGCAGTACGTATGGGATGGATTTCAGAAGAAAAATAATCGGGCGAAAGGAGAAAGTTCTATGCTGGAGGAATTAAAAAAAGAAGTACTCAGGGTATCCAGATTGGCTGAAGAGACAGGGCTCTGCCATCATGGCGGCGGGAATTTCAGTCAGATTGACCGGGAGAGTGGATTGGTGGTAATCACGCCTCATGCGGAGTCCCGTTATAATTTCAATGCAGAAGATATGCTTGTGATTGACCTGGAAGGAAATATTGTTGAAAATAAGAAGAATTTTACGCCCAGCAGTGAGACGCCGATGCATCTGCTGATCTACAAAGAGAGACCGGACGCAACAGCAGTCTGCCATACGCACGCACACAATGCAGCAGCCTTTGCCTGCCTGGGTGTGCCGGTAAAGCCGGTAATTTTTGAGTCGATGATGTATGGAGGATATTGCAGAGTTGTACCTTTTGAAGAACCAGGAAGCATTGAACTCGGCTGGTCTGCAGTGAAAGGTCTGGAGGGTACATATGCCACAATCCTTGGCAGGCACGGTCTGATTTCTATTGGAGAAAATATTTATGACGCATATTTAAAGACAGTATATGTTGAGGATGTCTGCGATGTAAATATACGTGCAGCATCTGTAGTTGGATATGATAATCTGGATTGCCTAAGTGACGAACAGATTGTATACTTCCGCGACGTATTAGGATTAAAAGCTTAAGGTCAGGCAGAAGTGAGAAGCGGGAGCGCTGTACTTTAACGCAGAAAGAGAGATTGCGGTCAGAAGCAGCGCTTCCGAAGATCTGAAAGGGGAAGACCGATGAAACGAAAAAATATTTTGTGGTATTTGGGGATTGTAATTGCTTCGGTTTTGCTGGCATTTGGGATTTTTCTGAGAAACTGGCCGTTGAGTCTGGTTGGATTTGCAATTGCTTTAATATTGAAAGCGACTAATAAATACATACCTTTGCCCCAAATATATAGGGACATGGGCATCGATAACGAGGTTTTTGAAGGAAGGGCAAAGCAGAATGATGAAGAAAATAATGAATGATTCAAGTCATGTTGTCAGCGATATGCTTGCTGGCATTGCGGCGGTAAATCCCAAAGTGTGTTATGACCGTGAAGGCGAGGTGATTTACCGGAGCGAAAAAAGGAAAAAGGTAGGGCTTGTGTCAGGCGGCGGAAGTGGGCATGAACCGGCCCATGCAGGATATGTGGGAACAGGAATGCTGGATGCGGCGGTGGCAGGCAATGTATTTGCCTCTCCGGACCCTGCGAGAATCCTAAAGGGCATTGAGTATGCCGACAGCGGAGAAGGGGTACTTCTGATTATTAAGAATTACTCCGGAGATATTATGAATTTTGAGATGGCCGGAGATCTGGCCCAGGATATGGATGTTAAAGTAAAAAGTGTGATCGTTAAGGACGATGTTGCGGTAAAGGAAAGCACATTTTCAACGGGGAGAAGAGGAATATCCGGAACCGTATTTGTCCATAAGATTGCCGGAGCAAAGGCAGAGGCGGGCGGCTCTCTGGAGGAAGTGGCAGAGCTTGCGCAAAGGACAGCGGATAATGTACGGTCCTTTGGAGTGTCTTTATCAAGCTGTATTCTGCCGGGGGTTGGGACGCCGGGATTTGTCATTGAAGACGGGCAGATGGAGCTTGGCATGGGAATTCACGGCGAACCAGGTATTGAGAAAACAACAATGAAGAGTGCAGCAGAGATTGCGGAGATTATGGTGGATAAGATTACGGCAGATCTTAACTATTCCGGCAGAGAGACAGCGGTTATGGTAAACGGTCTGGGCGGGACACCACTGATGGAGCTGTATATCCTGGCTGGGGAGATAGATAAACAGATTCGTTCCAGAAATATCACACCGGTGAAATATCTGGTGGGGAACTATATGACTTCATTAGAGATGGCCGGAGCTTCTGTGTCAATGCTCCGCCTGGATGATGAAATGAAAGAATACCTAATGGCGCCCTGCAGCACGATGGCCTGGAAGGAAGGTGTATAATCATGGGATTTACAATGACGCCGGCAGAGTATGTGGACTACATAGTTCTGACAGCAGATGAGATTGAAAAGAATGGCGAATATGTAACAGCATTGGATGCAAAGACGGGAGACGGCGATCACTGGGTAAATTTAAACGCAGGATTTCAGAAGCTGATATCCATACAGGATGAACTTAAGAGTCTGGAGCTGGCGCCTATGCTTCGGAAGATTGGTATGACCCTGATGTCAGCGATCGGCGGTTCGTCAGGGGTTCTGTACGGAAGCGGTTATATTGCCGCATCAAAAGCATTAAACGGTGTGGAGACATTGGATATCCGAACACTGGGTACACTGCTTTGGGCAGAGCTCGATGCGATTATGGAGCGCGGAAAAGCGCAGCCTGGATGGAAGACAATGATTGACAGCTTATATGAAGGGCTGGAAAGCTATCAGGCGGCGTTGGAATCAGAAAGAGATGAAAGGGCAGTTATGGAAGCGCTGAAGGAAGGCGCCCGGCAGGGAAGAGACCATACACGAGAGATGGAGGCAGTAAAAGGACGCGCCAGCTATCAGACCAATAAAGGTGTGGGGGAACTGGATCCGGGAGCAGTAACCATGTGTATCCAGCTGGAATGCCTGAGTGATTATGTGATCAATAATAAATTATAATACAAAAAGGAGAACAGCCATGAAGAAAGTAAGTTTTTATGCACCAGAAGATATTCGTGTTGAGGAGGCGCCGGTACCGGTGCCAGGGCCTGGAGAAGTGGTAGTAAAGAACAAAGTAACACTGACCTGTGGTACAGATGTTAAAACCTATAAAAGAGGATACCGCTATGAGCCGCCATTTTCAATGGGACACGAGGCAGCAGGAATTGTAGAAGCTATAGGTGAGGGCGTTACCAAATTCAAAGTGGGTGACCGCGTAGTAGCTCATAACAGTGCACCTTGCGGAAAATGCTATTACTGTAAGAAGGGACTCCAATCTATGTGTCCGGATTTGATTCAGAATCAGTTTCAAAATGGCGCCTATGCACAGTATCAGTTGATTCCGGCGCCGATCGTTGAGCAGAATATGTTCCATATGCCTGATTCGATGAGCTATAAGCAGGCAGCGCTGCTGGAGCCGCTTTCCTGCGCGCTATACGGAACCGCCAACGTACCAATTGAGCTGGGAGATACGGTGTGTGTAAATGGCTGCGGACCAATTGGCCTGATGTTTATCCGTATGTGCTATCTGCGTGGAGCAAGAGTGATTGCATGTGACCTTTCGGATGTTCGTCTTGATCTGGCAAAGAAACTCGGAGCACAGGAAATTATCAATATTAAAAATGTAGAAGACCAGGCACAGGCAGTCAGGGATCTGACAGAGGATGGCAGAGGTGTAGATGCGGCAATCGAAGCAGCAGGCATCCCGGAGGTTTGGTCCATTGCCATAAACATGGCCCGTCCGGGTGGATTTGTTCTTTGCTTTGGCGGTACAAAGAAGGGACTTAGCGTACCGGTAGATACAACCAAACTTCACTATGAGCAGATTACAATTAAAGGCGTGTTCCACACAACTCCTGTCCATGTGAATGCAGCATTTGAGATGCTGAAGATGAATGCAATTACGGCAGAGGATTTTGTACAGAACGAATATGAAATTGAGGACATTGAGAAGGCAATTCTGGAGCATGCATCCGGAGCGGTTATTAAGAATGCAATCGTTTATCCAGAGGATTAATTATGAAAATAGGACTAATTGCATTGGATGTAGATGGAACGCTGGTAGATGACAGTCATCTTCGGATTTCGGAGCGCAATAAAGAGGCTTTGCGGGAATGCGCTGCACGGGGGATTCATATTGTGCTTGCCAGCGGCCGGCCCATGTCTATGATGCGTCCGGTGGCGGAAGAGCTTGAATGTGTGCGGTATGTGATTTCAGCAAACGGAAGCGCTGTATGGGATTTGCAGAATGACAGGAAGATAATAAGCAGGGAAATTCCGGCGGGGCTGTCCGGGCAAATTATGGAAATCCTTCTGGATTATCCCATCGCACTGGAGGTGTACAGTGATGGCTATGCCTGTGTGAATAAGGGATGGCATTTGGAGAACTTTGACAAAATGCCGGCAGAATATCTGGAATTTAGAAGAGCTGGTAACCGGTTCTGTGATGACCTTTCCCGGGAGTTGGCCGGGAAATCTGTGGAGAAGTTCAATGTGGATGATATGTCACAGGAAATTCTCAAGGAAGTGCTTGCACGGCTAGAGCCGATGAAGGCACAGCTTGCAATGCAGTTTATTCAGTGCTATGATAATCTGGAGATTAATAGTCAAAAGGCCACCAAAGGAGCGGCGCTGGCAAAATTATGTGAGCAGCTTGAGATTACGCCTGCACAGGTTATGGCATTTGGCGACAGTGATAATGATGTGACGATGCTTATCTTCGCTGGAGAGTCCTTTGCGATGGCGAATGGAGAAGCGGCTGCTAAGAAGGCAGCAAAATATATGGCAAAGGCAAATACGGAAGACGGAGTTGCTGAAATGATTGAAACGTATGTGCTATAAGCCTGATTCTTGTATAAATGTTTGGGGAAAGAGATTTGCAGGTAGGGACTGTGAATCTCTTTTCTTCATTGCACGCCTAAGATGAGGGAGGGTGAGAGGATGGACCTTGAGATGAAAAATGCTTTACAGCAAAAACAGGTATTGTCCCAGAAAATGATTCAGTCAGTTCAGATCCTGGAAATGGGAGCGGATGAGATAGATAATTTTTTAAAAGATATGGCAGAGAAAAATCCGCTGGTTGACCTGGAGGATGCTCCTACAGAAGAAAGAAAAGATCTGAAAAGCAGGCTGGAATGGGAAAGACAGAATGATTATCAGAATGCGTCCTATTATTCAGCGGACGGCGAGCAGGAGGGGAGAGAAGATTACGCCCGTAAGTCTGAGGGGGAGACTCTTGAGGAGTACCTGATGGCACAGCTCACACCTTTGTGTGGAGAGAGATATCAAAAAAGTATATTTTACTACCTGGTAAAATCTTTGAATAGTCAGGGGTATCTTGATATGGAACCTGTTGAAATGGCGGAAGAGCTTGAAGAATACCTAGAGGTGCTGCAATCCTGCGAACCGGCAGGAATCGGTGCAAGAGATCTGAAAGAATGTCTGCGGATTCAGGTGATGCGGATGCATCCGAAGGAAGAACTGCCGCTCCGGATGATAGAAGAGTGTTTGGAACTTCTCGGAGAACGACGATTATCGGTAATCGCAAAGAAGATGGAATGTTCTCTGGATGAGGTAAAGGAAGCTGCGAAGATCATCTATAGTCTTAATCCCAAGCCGGGGAACGGATTTTCTGATAAAGAGAACCTGCAGTATGTATATCCTGATGTGTTCGTGATCCGGCATAGAGATGGCTTCGATGTGGTTGTAAATGAATCGGCCGCTGTAAGAATGAATATAAATCCCTATTATCTGACGCTTCTGGAGAATGAGGGGATTGGACAGGAAACGGTCGATTATATCAAGAAGAAGCTGGAACAGGTGAAGTGGGCGACAAAGTGTGTAGACCAGAGAAATCAGACGCTGCGAAAGGTAGCGGGTGCCGTGGTTGATTGGCAGCATGGATTTTTTGAAAAAGGAGCAGGGAAGCTCATCCCGATGCGTCTGACAGATATTGCACAGAAGACCGGAATGCATACTTCGACAGTGAGCAGGGCGGTGAGAAATAAATATCTGCAATGCGCTTATGGAATTTTCCCAATCAGTTATTTTTTCTCAAAGACGATCGGAGAAAGTACACCGGAGGAAGTAAAGGACTGTCTCAGAGGAATCATAGAAGAAGAGGATAAGAAAAAACCAAAAAGCGACCAGAAGCTGGCAGAATTATTGGAGAAGAAAGGATATTCGATATCCCGCAGGACTGTTGCAAAATACCGTACGGAAATGGGAATTCCGGGAACCAGCAGACGAAAAGAATACTGATATTCGCCGGGACCAAAAAGAAGGGAACTGTAAGCTCAGTTCCTTTTATTGATCGTAATGGAAATTTTCTCCAGTAATTCAAAGAAATTCCTTCCAGACCCGTAAGATTACATGTGCTTTGTAACAAAGCCGTCTTTTTCAAGACGCATCAGCATCTTGGCTACGATGCTCATATTCATTTTTCGATATAGGGTTGAAATATTTTTTGGGGTGTCCATCGTTTGACCTCTGTTCTGGAAATAGTTGGTATATATAACTGATGTTATATCTTTTCATATGCTTTGCCAGGTTCTATAACTTATGCGAAGGATTATAGCCGAATTATTATTATCGGCCTGCTATTTGCCGCGCTTTATTGAAATCCTGATCCGGTACAGAGAGGAAATGTTCTGGTCCCGGATTGGGATTTTGTTTTTCCGGAATTGCGTAAAAAATTATAATACCAGTACCGATGAGATCATGCGGGATAAATGTAGCAGACAGATAGGGCTCTGACCCTTGAATTTTCCAGTTATTTGTGTTAAAACTTTCCATAGGGAATTATAGAAGGAGTGATATATATGACAAAGATAGATATTATCAGCGGCTTTCTTGGAGCCGGAAAGACTACATTAATTAAGAAGCTTTTAAAAGAAGCATTTCAGAATGAGCAGGTAGTGCTGATTGAGAATGAATTTGGAGAGATCGGTATTGACGGTGGTTTCCTGAAAGAGGCGGGAATTGAGATTCGTGAGATGAATTCCGGATGTATCTGCTGCTCGCTGGTGGGAGACTTTGGCGCATCTCTGAAAGAAGTAATCGAGACCTACCATCCGGACCGTATTCTGATTGAGCCATCCGGAGTAGGCAAGCTTTCGGATGTCATCAAAGCTGTGGAGAATGTAAAGGACAGTGTAGAGATTCATCTGAACAGCTACACGACCGTAGTCGATGTGAATAAATGTAAAATGTATCTAAAGAACTTCGGGGAGTTCTACAGCAATCAGGTGGAGACTGCCGGAGCGATTATTTTAAGCAGAACGGATGTGGCGAAGGAAGGCAAGGCAGAAGAAGCAGTAAAGATGCTGCGGGAGATGAACGCGGATGCAGCAATTATTACGACGCCGATCGATCAGCTGGATGGCGCAAAGATTTTAGAGACGATGGAGCATGTAGATTCTCTTGAGAAGCAGATGCTGGAAGAGGCGATGCATGATCACC